>JAGRAW010000043.1 GCA_020434415.1 Bdellovibrionales bacterium | reverse complement strand
AATGGTGTTTCGAGACTTTCCATTGGAGCCTTCAACCCGTGTCTGGCTGGAGCTTGCCTTCACAACTCCCGTCGTGCTCTGGGCCGGCCTTCCTTTCTTTCAACGAGCGAAAGAATCGGTGCAGACGCGAAACCTCAATATGTTCACCCTGATTGGCGTCGGCACCGGTGCTGCTTTCGGGTACAGCGTCCTCGCCACCGTCGTGCCCGGTGTATTTCCCTCCGGCTTCCGAACCGCTGAAGGGATTGTGCCGGTCTATTTCGAAGCGGCGGCAGTGATCGTGACTCTCGTGCTATTAGGCCAAGTGCTCGAACTCCGAGCACGCGAGCGCACGTCGGACGCCATTCGATTGTTGCTTGGGCTTGCGCCAAAGACTGCGCGGGCCGTCGATGCGCAAGGCAACGAATCCGACGTACCTCTTGAGACTGTCGCAGTCGGCAACACTCTGCGAATACGGCCTGGAGAGAAGGTGCCGGTCGACGGAGTCGTGATTGAAGGTCAAAGTTCCGTCGACGAGTCAATGCTGACCGGGGAGCCCGTCCCCGTCGAGAAACAGGCGGGCGACAAGCTCATCGGCGGAACGGTGAACGGCACCGGCAGCTTGTTGATGCGCACCGAACGCGTCGGTTCAGAAACCTTGCTTGCGCGGATAGTGCAACTTGTTGCCGATGCACAGCGTTCTCGAGCACCGATCCAGCGCCTCGCCGATGTGGTCGCGGGGTATTTCGTTCCGGCCGTGATCGCCGTTGCCGTGCTGAGCTTCACCATTTGGGCCCTCGTCGGCCCGGAGCCACGTTTGAGCTATGCTCTGCTCTCAGCCGTTTCGGTCCTCATCATCGCTTGTCCCTGCGCACTCGGTCTAGCGACGCCGATGTCCATTATGGTGGGCACCGGGCGTGGAGCGACGGAGGGTCTGCTCATACGCAACGCAGAAGCACTTGAAGCGCTCCAGACGATAGACACTCTCCTGGTCGATAAAACAGGAACCCTAACCGAAGGGTCTCCTCGTGTGGTCTCCTCTAGAGCCATCGGTCTGGGAGACGACGAGTTGCTCCAGCTGGCCGCCGGACTTGAGCTCGGCAGCGAGCACCCTCTAGCGAAAGCGATACTTACTGCCGCCGAAGATCGGGGCCTTCGGCTTCAAGCGGCACAAGACGTTCAATCTATAACAGGAAAAGGAATTACCGGCACTATCGGCAATCGAGTAGTTGCGCTCGGCAACCGTGCCCTGCTCGAAAGCCGCAGCGTTTCAGCCGGTGCCCTTGCTCGTGAAGCCGAGGAGCATGAGCGGCGGGGCCACACCGTCGTTTTCATCCTCATCGAAGACCAGGTAGCCGGGCTACTCGCCCTCGCCGATCCGATCAAGGCCACTACCCCGGAGGCCCTACGACGCCTGAAGGATCGAAACATTTCCGTAGCGATGGTAACCGGAGATAGCGAACGAACAGCGCAAGCGATTGCGGCAGAATTGGGAATCAAGGAGTACTACGCCGAGGTCTTGCCGGAACAAAAGATCCAGCTTGTGCGCAAGTTGCAGGCAGAGGGTCGCAAGGTTGCTATGGCCGGCGACGGTATCAACGATGCGCCGGCACTTGCACAAGCGGATGTCGGAATCGCTATGGGAACCGGCGCGGACGTGGCAATCGAAAGCGCGACGGTCACGCTGCTGAGCGGCGAATTGACCGGGCTTACCCGCGCAATCGCACTGAGTCGCCGAACGATGAGCAACATCCGCCAAAACCTGCTCTTCGCTTTCGGCTATAATGCGGTAGGCGTGCCGATTGCGGCAGGAATTCTCTATCCTCTCTACGGATTGATGCTCAATCCAATGCTGGCAAGCGCAGCGATGACTCTAAGCTCGGTATCAGTAATTGCCAACGCCCTGCGGCTCCGCACTATCCGGCTTGAAGACTGACAGGGCACCCCGGAGGCTGCTTTTACAGGATTCGGGGTGTTAGAAGATGCGTCGGGGTTTTCAAGACCAAATACAGTGCAAGGGGCCGGATACAGCGTCGGTACTAAATACCATGCCCCTACTCGACAGCAGACATCCGTGGCTTTATCCCGCTCCTGCTTACTCCACGATTGCAGCACTACCAGCTCCATTCGCCGTAGAATACCCGTCGCTCACGCGACCGGTCGCGCTGCCAGCGCTCACGCTCCTCCAACTCTCGCGCCACAGCGGCCTCACGTTCCCGCTGGAGCGCCAGTGCTTCAGCCGCTTTCTTCTCTCGCGCCTCCGCTGCAAGTCGCTCAGCGTAGGCCGAAGGTCGTGCTTCGACACGGCTCTTCAGCTTCAGCGCCATCTCTTTGCGATGCGCTTCGATCACCGTCCTTACCTCAGGCGGAATCTGCTGAAGCAAGGCAGCGTACACTGCCTGCGCCCGACGTCGCTTTGGACGGCGGTTCCAGACAAAGCGAACTGCCGGGGAATGGTTCTTCCCGTGAATTTCGAGATGGTAACGATGCCGACGGGTGGTTGCAAGGCGGGTTCGCTCCGTCCAACTAATGGTTCGACCGACAACAGTAATGCCGCGAAAGATGAACCTCTCCCACTGCGTGTTCACGGTATCGGAACTCGCCCAATACAAATCACCGTTCTGACTGATAGAAACTTCCATGACAAACCTTTCAAAAAAAGGGTGAGAAGCCGGATGGCTTCAACGAAAAAACAGCCCGACGCTGTATGCCCCTCGTCTTCGGCGCTAGCCGAACAAGACGGACAACCGGACCTCGAACCCAAACGAAATGTGGAGAGAGCGGAAAATCGCAGGAGATGTGGCGTTAGCACGCATTCGCCGGCAAGGCAACTCTGACGCGAAAGGCGCAGAGGCCAACGAACCAGGACAGTTCTAGATAAAAATGAAAGACTAGTCGCGGAACAAACTACCAACGCGTTGTCGAGTTCACGTATCGGTTGCCAACGGAAGTACGCTACGCGCTATGCTAGGCCGATCGTCGGTCGGCTCGGAAAAACTTACCTGCATACCAGCTTTAGGCCGTGCACCGTCCAGCAAACTTCGCGAATTGAACAGATACCGTCTACCGTCGGGGGCTTCGATCATTCCGCCCTCCCCATCATCGCTAAGCTCGATGATAGTACCAACCGCCGGCGACTGATGGACCTTGACATCCTGCCGCCGCCGGCGCGTAAACTCCCGCAGCAGTCGTTCACCTCTCGCGAACGCGCGCCTCACCGTGACTTGCATGCTCTCGAAATCGACCTTGTCGTGATGCTCGTGACTGACCACCAGCAAATCATCCGGCACGCTCAGCTCAATCCTGACCTTGTAGTGGTTGCCTGAGCGCTGGCTACGATGGGGTTGCTCAAATGCAATGCGACAACTCTTCAATACCGGATAGCGTTGTCTGAGACGCTCGACACGGTCGTGGATCAACCGATCAATGCCGTCAGACCGCGGGACATCACGGAACGAAATCTCTAGCGGCACTTCCATACCTTACACCCCTTCTTTCTCCGCCGGAGCCAATGTCCGGCGGCACTTGCTATTGTTCCTCAATCCCGAAGTACTCGGGTGAGACTGGTCGTCGGAAAAGAGCAGCGCACCGTATGCTGTCGTCGTTGCGCTCTTCGTCAAGAACGACACTACCTCCGTTGAGTAGCGTCATCCGGACAATGTAGTCTGTCAGCTCGCAATCACCCCCATCGCCGGTCAGCGCAATGACAGGGCGCCCGGATTCGTCCCGCACCGCGCCCCAGAGCGACTCACTGGGCGAGACGATCGCTGATTCGACGAATCCCTCGCGCGCTGCATGAGCTACGAGCACGGGATCACCCGACGCGAAGTCTCGCGGGGCCGCATCCCCTATGCGATCCCGTAACCGCGACCGCTCCCGCGCTGCTTCCTCCACTAAGGCCCGTTCTGCGAGCTCTGCGAGTTTGCTCTCCGTACTGACCGCTCCTGAAGGGACAATTCGGTTCGGCCAAAGATACGGGTATCGACAAACTTCTCTGAACAGCGGAAAGAGGTAATCGACGCAAGCAACGATCAAAGGAGCTTTGTTCGTTCGCGCCCGCTCGTACACCGGCGTCAACGCCTCGTCGACTGCACGAAAATACTCGATCAATCGAACTCTTTGCTCATCAGAATCCGCGCCTCCACCGCCATGACCGTGAAAGAACGAGTCGTGACGATCTTTTGTCGGCGCTGCCTCGAGACTGTGGTGCTGAAGCTGCCGTTCGGATTCGACATACTGCAGTATGTCGTCGATGGAACCCGGAGCAATCAGGTCCGCCAGAGCACCGAATGCTTCGCCCGGTCGACTCTCGAATAATCGAGCTTCTCGCTGCGCCAACGCGAGCACCAAGTAGTGCCGTTGCGAAAACATCTGCAGCAGCGGTTTGCAATAAAACGCGTTTCCGGTCGTCACGAAGGGCTCGTCGACTGCCGGAAGAGCGATTGTTCGGCATTCCTCGCCACAGCAGAACACCGCCAGCCCCGGCTCTTGTACCCGCCAGAACGCTTCATTGCCAAGCAACCCTTCTGCGGCATTCAGCGCGGGAATGCTCTCGATCGGAATATCGCGCCGGACCAACTGTCGCTTTACTTCCCCAAGCGCGTTTTTTAACTGAATTGGATTTTGGCGGACTTCCGTTCCCGCCTTTGCCATTGGCAGTAGCATCGAAATGCATGACTCGGAACGTTCCCGACAGAACTCCAGGAGTTCTCCACGCGTAAGACAAGTCTCCAGCTCCGGCATTCGCAACGCAACCTCCTAAACCGTTCTCCCGTTGGTCATTCATTGTGGCTCGGCCGTTTCTGCCGAGCCATGACCCCGGTCACTCTACGCGCGTTTGCTGACCGCTCTCATAGCAATAACTCGATGTCCGCCTAAAATAGTTCTGCGAGGTAAGGAGAAACCTTAAAACCTACTTGGAGACTACAATGAAAAGAACACCCCTCAAGAGGAGCACCCTTGGGACCGTCGCCGTCAGTGTCGGATTAACGCTGTGCGTCGTGTATTCCGTGCCGATCGCGGCACAGGAGCAGCAGGCGAGACAGTCTTCTCTGCCCGCCGCTACGGATGCACTCGATGCCGGGGCAGAACGTGCGAACGGGCTTCCGCCGTTGGAGCACCTCCTTTCACGCAGCAACGAAATTCATCAAGCTGCGCGGCTGAATCCTACCGGAGCACTTCGCAACGATGCCTTGCGTATCAAGACCCGGTTGTTTGCTCGGTGTGAACAAATCGAACTACGTAGCGACAAGACGTTGCAGGATGAACAGGCGGAAGAACGTTGCGGTGAAGCCACAGAACGCCTCGATGAGGTACTCTCACTTATTCCTGCTCCTCCCGGCCAAGGTGCTTAGAGCATATCTAGGCTCATGATATGTCCCCGGAATGGAGGAACGACTCTCCGCAGGATGCGTTCTGACCCTGCGTCCGCGAGTTTCGAGCAACAATCTGACGCAGCAGCAGACACACCTTGAGCAGTTTCCGCCGGCGCTTGATCCGCCTCGGTAAGCTGATGGAGCAGGCAACGTTCGGGGATAGAGAGCATATACTCGCCGGGAGCACCCTGAAGGGCGATCTCAACTCGAGTTTCATCTACACGAACGCTGCGAATGCCAAGCAACCCCACAGGCGTCCGCAGCTCACAACGCACGCCCTGTGCCCAGCAATCGAACGTCAGGCCGGCACCGATGATTGTGCGACTATTGTCCTGATAGGCGACCAAGCTTTGGACTGCTCGAAGAAAATCCGACGCCACCCAACCGTGAGGAGCGTCCCCGATGAATGCCGGCTCTCGTTCCCGCGCCCACACCACCTCTCCCCAGTGCTTCCAACCGGCAGGTCTTCGATGTTGCATGAAGAAAGTCAAGGCCTCATGGGCACGTTCGATCTCTCCCAGGCGAATCAGCGATCCGACGACACGCCATTCATAGGGCGTGTAGCGCTCCGATCCGGCGAAGCGCCTCTTTCGCGTCCGGAACAATTCCCAGTAGCGCTCGAAGGTTGCTCGAAACGCTTCCGGAAAGGCATCCAACAGCAGCCGGGACGGATCAGCGCCGATGGTCGTCGATGTGGCATCGAAGTCGCCAAGATCCGCCGCACCGGGAATGAACGAGATCTGGTGGATTTGCATCGCAGCCCGAACGGAATCCGTCACGACTTGCTCGACGTCCTGGAGCATCTTCGACACTTCCCGCGCCTCAGTATCAAATCCACACTCCACGAGCGCATGAGCTAACCCCAAGAGTCCCCGATGAGCCCAAACATCGTCCCAGTAAGAGTAAGCCGGTCCCGCGGCGTAGCCTTCGTGGCTGATCGACTTCGGCAACAGCCCGCGAACATGTGAGGGAAAGTTTGCACCCGTCGTCGTCGAGCTGAGTGAAGCGATATGACGGGCTACGGCGAGCAATCGCGGAAGCTCTCGCTCGACCATAGACGTATCACCGGTATAGCGGTAATACTCGCTGACAAGGAAGAGATACTCACCATGACTATCGTGTTCTGGCGTAGTATCGGCGCCGTTCGCATCGACAACGCACGGCACGGCTCCATCTTCGCCGATAGCAGGACCAAACCACTCGATGAAATCTCGAACTTCGTCCGTGAAGCCCAACTGGAGCAAGGCGCTTGAAGTCATTGCGCCGTCACGAATCCAGGTTCGACGGTAGCTCCGCGTCCCCGGTTGAATTGCCGCGCCGTGTCGGTTGACCAAAATGTAGGCGACCTGGCTGCGAACCGTGTCTTCGAGTTCGGGAAATGCTGCAACTGAAAATTGAATCGGTTCAAGCAGTGCCTGCCAGCGCTGCTGCACCCGTCGCCGGGAGGCTGCGCCGTCGAGCAACGGAATGCCTTCCGGGCCATAGGTAGCTACCAGCTGATACTGCACGCTTTCACCGGGCTCTAACGAAAACGAATAGGTGAACGCCCCGGAGCACATGCCGCGCTCGTCTTCGATCCGCTCCTTCAAAAGCGGTAGCGTCTCATCACCGCTGCTATCTTCGAGCACCTGCACGACGTCCCCGCCCCAGAAATGTGACGTCATGCAGCGTTCCGGTTCGGCGATACTCACTAATCGCGCACGATCCTCGAGTGCCGCATAGCGGTGGCCCGCCGGATCGCGAAGAAAGACCAGCTTCTTCAGCGGCTGAAATCCTCCGACAATGTTCAGAAACTGCCAAGGCGGGTTTACCTGATACGGGCGAATGGCGAGGCAAAGTCTCCCCTCCAACGGAGCGACCGAGGTGTTTCGGACCTCATAGGTGGCGTGGCATTGCTCTCCATCCTCGGTCGTATCCATCCATGATGTCACGGTGAGCGTGACCTGCTCATAGGAACGCCGGACGACCGGGAGCGGTAAGAAGCCATTACTTAACCGCTGGCTGCAATCAGCCTCGTCCCAGGTCAGCAACTCCTTGCCGACGATCAGAAACGGCTCCACCGACGGCAACTCATACCCCAACTCCAATTGACCTTCTTCATTGAGGAGCGCCTTCTGCGTGCTGCCGTTATCTGCGACAACCGTCCAGTAGCTCTGCTCGCGCAAGAGATACCGCGGAAACAGTCCTCGTCGATTCTCAAGTGCGATCTGCGCTAGAAATGCGTTCCACGACGCCGCGTAGTCTGCAGGTTTGCATTCAATGCCACGGATCGAGTAGCTGCTCCCCCGCGCACGACGGAAGAGCCTCAGTCGTAATGCAGTCGCCTCACCGTCAGGAAGGTAGTGAAACGAGGTTCCGCCACGAAAGCCCTCAACCCGTTCCGCTCTGCGCCAGGTCCCGTCGAGCTGTTGCAGCTCGAGATCGAACGCCTCAGCCGGATTCTCTCCCCAGCGCACCAAGACCGCTCCGAGTTCGACCGTCAGCGGGAAACTGAGGGTTACGAACTGTTCCTCTCCATTGTCGCTCTGCCACTGTCGGTCTACATCGTCGCTAAGCAGCGCGCTTGCCGTTTGCTCGCCGGAAGATACGGCAATGGCAACAGACTCCGGATCCACTCGGGCGCTCGGCATGGCCCTGAGAGTTATGTTTCGTAGCTCCAAGAAACCGTCTTCCGGCTCCAGCGCAGTAAGCACGAGTTCGAGCTGCTGCGCGTCCTTTAGAAAATGCTGGGATGCGCCCCAGGCGTAGACGAAGTGACGACGGCGAAAGCGCACTTCTCGCCACGTGGACTCGAGGGGGAATGTCGAATCGAGCATCCACCATACACCGCCACCTTTGTCGGTAACGAACTTGCATTCGAAGCGACATAGCGACGCTGAACCTCGCACCTCGAATGCAAGCTCGAAGTTCTCAGGCAGCGCTTCTTCGAGTCCGCTTGCGCTAGGAAGAATGATGCCGGCGTATTCCTTTGCAGCAAGCGCATAGTCGATGTGAAAACTATTCGGCTCGGACGACGTCAGCGTCGCTCTGCCTGTATCGCTGACGAAGAGTCGAGCAGCTTCAGTCGCAAGCTCCATACTTCCTGCCTCCATCATTCCCCCACGTCGCTCCGGCGCGCTCAAGCACGCAGCGGCGCCTGCAGCCGATGTTGTTCGATTACCCTTCGGTACCACTTGGCACTCTCCTTTGGAGTGCGGACCAGCGTTTCACGATCGACATGTACAATGCCGAACGTTTTCTTGAACCCCAGAGACCATTCGAGATTGTCGAAGAGGCTCCAGACATAATACCCTTTCACGGAAACACCGGCTTCGATGGCCGAAGCGATTGCCGCGAGATGATCCGCAAGATAGGCGATTCGACCGCCATCCTCAATCGTTCCGTTCTCCATGGCATCCGCCAACGCCGCCCCGTTTTCCGTGATGTAGATCGGCGGCAACCGGTAGTCTTGCGCGATTCTGGTTAAGGTTCGAGTAAGTGCTTCAGCCCTGATCTCCCAACCCATCAAGGTGCGAGCGACATTCGGCACCTCGACAAGACGGTCGTGCTCATCGACGACCAATCGGAGGTACCAGTTGACACCGAGGAAATCGATTGCCGCGGCAATCAGCGCCATGTCACCGGCCAGGATCTCAACGTCGTGTCGAGCTATCTCGTCAGCGACTTCCACCGGATATGCGCCACGGAACATGGCTTCGAGATATATGGCATAGTCTCGCATCCAGCGGCTTTCAGCCGCACCGGCAGCACTCTCCGTCAAGGGATCGATAGGCACGAGGTTGACGACCATCCCCACTTGTTGCGTCGACGGCAAGACGCTGCGCAATGCCTGCACACCAAACCCATGCGCCAGCAGTAGCGTATGAATGACGCGCATCCGTAGTGAACGATCCCCGAATCCCGGGGCGAGGTCACGTCCGATATACCCTGAAACGATGACCTCCGGCTCATTCAAGGTGGCCCACATCGGCACACGATCGCCGAGCGCTCGTGCGATAATCGCGGCATAATCGGCGAAGTAAAGCGCGACATCCCGCTCGCACCAGCCTCCGATGTCCTGCATCGCCTGCGGGAGGTCCCAGTGATACAAGGTGAGGTTCGGCACGATGCCATTGCGCAACAGCTCGTCGATCAACCGCTCGTAAAAATCGAGTCCCTTGCGATTGATGACGCCCCGTCCTTCCGGCAGGATGCGAGGCCACGCTACCGAAAAGCGGTACGAATCGAGTTTGAGGTCCGCCATGAGCGCGACGTCCTCGGCCATCCACGAATAATGGTCAGCCGCTATTGCGCCGTGGTCCATCCATGGGCGGTTCTGAAAGTAGGTGTCCCAGATTGAGGGGCCGCGCCCATAGCACTCGCGATCGGTGCAACCCTCGATTTGATATGCAGACGTTGCCGCACCAAAGATGAAATCCGGAGGAAATGTCGGCAGGATTTCGTCGCGAACCGCTGCCGGGGTCTCTTGCTGAGGCGAGTCGAGATTGCTGGACATGCTGCGATAGGCCTCCTAATCCCTACGAGCGCACACTCGCGCCAGCATACGTCTTTCTGACCTTGGACGGCAGAGCTTTTTGTTTCGGGATAATTGTCACCCCGCTCCTGTGACGGATGCCGGAGCCTGTGTCGGTCCGGGCATCAGTGTTTCGTGCGGAGCGGCCGATCTGAATCGGCGGCTGCATCACTGGGATAGAACTTCCAGGTCCCGTCTCCTACCAACTCGAGCACAAAATCATGATGCTCCTTGAGCGCAACTCGATGCCCAACACTGACGACCGTTGCGCCGATTCCCTCGAGGAGACGATACAGTACGCGCTGGTTTTCCAAATCGAGTGCAGAGGTCGCCTCGTCGAGTAGCGCATACCGGGGTGAAGCCAATACTAGACGGGCAAAGCTCAATCGCTGCTGCTCACCAAGGGACAGCACATCCCGCCAATGTGTTTCCACATCCAAACCGCCGACCCGCATCGGGATATCAGCGAGGTTCACGAGTTGCAGCATCCGAAGCAGCGTGGGCGTTGTGGCACAGTAGTTCGCTCTGGGATAGCACAAGGCTTCCCGCAGAGTGCTTACCGGCACGTAGGGCTGCTGCGGCAAAAACATGACCTCTTCCATCGGCGGCCGGGTGATGGTGCCGGAACCCGTGCTCCAGATACCGGCGATAGTCCGCAGTATCGCTGACTTTCCTGATCCGCTCGGGCCCATGATGATGTAGCTACCGCCCGGGAGAAACGTCATCGTCAGATCCTGCACCAACACGCGCGAACTATCCGGTGTCAGGATGGTTACGTCTTCAAATGACAGACTGTCACCCCACACGGTCCGGATTCGTACTGCGCTCTCAGTCGGTGGAGCACCGCTGGCTTCCAACTTCTCGATGAAAGATCCGATACGGTCGATGTTCGCCTTGTAAGCACTCAGCGCGTTGTACTGGCCGATGAAGAGAGTCAGCCCGGCAAACACATGTGAAAATGCCATACCACCTCGGGCGATCTCCCCGAACTCGACAGTACCATTGAAATAGAGCGGGGCAATGACGGCAGCGGGAATAAGGGCGACGAACCAGTTGTAGCTCGAGGTGAAGAGCGACAAATTCCGGTTCAACACCATGATCTCTTCGACGTTGTCGATCGCCTTGCGAAGCGTCTTTACAATATGGGCTGAAGCGCGTTCCTCCCCCCGATAGAACGCGATGGATTCCACATCGCGTCGAACCTCGGCCATGGAATAACGGAGATCCGCTTCTTTACGTAGATGATCGAAGTTGAGCTGCGGCAAGCGACGACCGATGAGCTGCGTGAGCAAGCACCCGGCAAGACAGTAGAAGATAGCGACCGCGGTCAGTGTCGGGGAAATGTAGTAAAGCAGCCCCATGAAGGTAACGACGGTGATGACCGAATCGACTACCGACATGAAGAGGCCAACCGAGAGTGAGCAAAAGCTGTCGACGTCCTGCGCGATACGCTCGTCGGGGTTGTCGATTTCAGAGTCGAGAGAGAGTTTGTAATACGCTCGATTGCTGAACCATTTCTTGATCAAGTGAGCGCTAAGCCATTCACGCCACTCCATCGCAAGTCGCGCTTTGATATAGTGGTACGTCACGATAATCGGCGTGGCGATCAGGATGACGCCGACATGAAGCAGCAGAAAGTAATGATACGTAGCCTCGTCCTTGCCTTGCAGCGCGGTTGCAAACTTGCCGGCGACCCCCGCTACCCAGACATTGACGGCGGTAACGAGACCCAAGAGTGCGAAGATTTGAACGACAAGAAAAAGGGCACGGGTACGCTTCTCGGAAACCCAGAAGGGTTTTCCGACGAGCATCAATCGGCGAAACAGCTCCGTCTCGGTAACCTTTGCGATCATTGAAGAATATGCTGCGGAGTGACGCACTCCAAACCCCGGGGAACCATCCAAACCCCTAAAAATACAGCGGCTTGGCTAAATATACTATCGACGCTAACCTGACACCTCTTAAGTCCAAGTTTAACGGATAAGTCCTAGTTTAAGCGAAATAGTTTTCCTGTACCAGACCCTTAGGAGGAATCAGATGCTTCGAACCAGCATTCGAACGGCGTGTTTAGTGGCAGCGTATTGCGCGGCTACTATTACTTGGGGTCAGCCGGCGAAAGCCGAAGTCGTAGGTCGGGAAATAAAATATGCCACGGATGCCCTGAGTATGCAGGGCTACTTCGCCTACGATGATGCCCTCGAGGGGAAACTCCCGGGGGTGATTATCGTCCACGAGTGGTGGGGCCATACCGACTACGTTCGGCAACGCGCGCGGCTTCTGGCGAAGGAGGGATATGCCGCCTTCGCAATCGACATGTACGGTAACGGGAAGACGGCTGACCATCCAAAAGATGCCGGTTCCTTCGCCGGGGCGGTAACGAGCAATATGGACACAGCCGCCGAACGATTTCAGGCCGCGCTGAAGGTGTTGAAGGAACAGCCGCAAACAGATGCCAAACAGATCGCGGCAATTGGCTACTGCTTTGGCGGCGGCATTGTGCTCGAGATGGCCCGTCGCGGCCTTGCGCTTGATGGTGTGGCAAGCTTTCACGGTTCACTGAAGCCCGTCACCAAAGCCGAAGCCGGAACGACCAAGGCTCATGTTTTGGTGCTTCACGGTGCAGCAGATGCCATGGTTCCGCCGGCGGACGTCGAAGCTCTAAGAACCGAGCTACAGCAGGCCAAGGTCGACTTTGACATCGTCGAATACCCCGGCGTCGGCCACAGCTTTACCAACCCGGCAGCCGACGAGTACGCCAAGAAATTCGAGCTACCGGTCGGCTACGATAAGCAGGCCGATGAAAATTCCTGGGAACGCCTGTTGGAATTCTTGGAGCAAATCTTCGCCGAGCGTTGAGCACCTAAGCTTTCGTAGTCACCCTTTGACCACGTAAGGGCGGCTATTTCGGCAAAAGCTGTAAGGATAGCAACCCGTAGTTGCTTATCCGGATAAACGTGATGATATAGGTAAATGCATAGCGCAGGCCTCTCAATCGCTGTGCTCCTGCTTGGCGCAGGAGTGCTCTCGCTCAGCTTGACTGCAGCTCTCGGCTTCAGTCCGATTCTCGGCTTCTTCATCGCCGGAGCAATCATCGGAGAGCATGGTCTGAGCCTCGTGCAGGGCCAGGACCACTCGCTTCGGCTCTTGGCCGAGCTCGGCGTATGTTTCTTGATGTTCGACATCGGCATACACCTTTCCTTCCGAACCCTAGCCAAACGATGGCGCTCATTTCTGGGACTTGGCATTCTGCAAGCCGGATTAGTCGGCAGCACCGTCGCTGCGATACTCTTATGGTCCGGGTTCGAGATCGCCTCGGCGGTCCTGGTCGGCATCGCGCTGTCACTCTCATCCACCGCCCTAGTCCTGCGCTTGATGGTCGATCATAATGAGCAGGACTCCCCCGTCGGTAAAAGGGTGACCGAGCTGCTCGTGTTTCAAGACTTGGCCGCCATCGTCCTATTGGTCGTGACCCTCGGCATAGGTCAGTCGAGCGGCTCGCTCGGTAGCACACTGCTCATGACCGTCTTGCGATTACTCGCGGCAGGAATCGCTGCGGCATTGATCGGACGATTTTTGCTGAAACCATTCTTTTGCTGGATTGCGAAGGTGAACTCAGATGAGGTGTTTACCGCGTCGGCACTGTTTTTCGTCTTGTTGACGTCGTGGCTTGGTGAGTCTGCCGGACTCTCTTTGGCGTTCGGCGCCTTTCTAGCCGGACTCACGCTTTCGGAAAGCACGTTCTCGCATCTTGTTCGTACAGAGGTAGCGCCATTTCGGAGTCTCCTGCTGTCACTGTTCTTTCTCAGTATCGGCATGACATTCAACATAGAGCGAATGCTGAACGAGCTTCCGACGCTTTCGCTCCTCTTGGCCGCATTTATATCGATAAAGGCCGCGGGAAACTATGTGTCCGCTCGTTCGGTCGGCTTGAAACATGCTGAAGCCGTGCGGTTCGGTGTGCTCCTGGCACAAGGCAGTGAATTCGCTTTCGTCATCTTCGCTGCCCTGGGAAGCGCGCTGCTTGTCGACACTGCAACCACCGAGCTGTTGGGCAGTCTGGTCGGGTTGAGTCTTGCGGTGACGCCACTCCTTGCCGCCGGGGGCTGTATCCTGGCCCGCTCCTGCGTTCGTCGCGACGACCCCGAACCCGACCTTGGCAAAGACGAACGTGAAATAATCATCGTCGGATTTGATGACTTCGGACAGCGAATCGCGGATGCGTTCGAAGCGGCTGGAATCGTATACCGTGCGCATGAGCGCGATTGGTCGCGGATCGCTTACGCTCGAAGCCGTGGCTTTCAGGTGCACTACTCCGATCCCTCGCGACCCCGGACATTGAGTCGCGCGAGCACCGGTCAAGTACGAGCCGTGGTCAGCCTCCTCGAGGACGATGCAGTTGTGCGCCAATTGACTGCCGGTCTGCGACAGGTAGCCCCCGACATCCCCGTCACGGCTGCGACTTCGGATCCGAGTCGCCTTGAGTTGCTGTTTTCACTCGGCCTGGAGCATGCATACATCAAATCCGAGCAATCCTTGCCTATCTTGGTCGATGAAATCCTCAAAAGCTGCGGCGCCACTACCGAGCAACGTGAGCGCGCGGCGCAGGTGGTGTCGAAAGTGGAAGATACCTCCGCCATTCCCCGCGGCTTGCTCGACTTCGCTTCCGCTGCGGCTTGAACTGAAATGCCTACAGAAATAATCAGACACGCGTTCTAAAAACTGCTGCGGTAATGAAGTTCACTTCCGAACGGGATGCGGGACAGAGCCTTTCGGCTTATCAACAGACAACGACTAGTGCTTTTCAAGCGGCGGCTTCCGTGCTGTTGTAGGACAGCCTCGGTCCAAGCATCCGAGCCGAGTGGGTAAACGAAGACCGGAACATCGAGAGTCATTGCCATGGATGAAGCCAAGCAAGCCACCTTGCAGGACGCAGGTCTACTGGTACTACGGGTCGGCACCGGTCTGCTGATGCTGGCCGGGCACGGGTTCGGTAAGCTGATCTCCTTCAGCGAAGCTTCGGCAACCTTCCCTGACCCGCTCGGCGTCGGCCCGGTTGTCAGCATGGCGTTAGCAATCGGAGCCGAGTTCTTCTGCTCCCTCTTAATCGTAGTAGGACTCTTCACCCGCTTCGCAGCGGTCCCACTACTAATCACCATGCTTGTCGCGGCACTAGTGGTGCACGCGGACGACCCTTGGCAGCGCAAGGAACTGGCTGTTGTCTATCTAGTGCCGTTCGTGTGTCTACTGCTGTCCGGCGCGGGGCGTTTCTCTCTGGACGCCGCCATGCTCCGGCGCCTAAAGCGGTAACAACCCGTGGAGATGACAGGTCACAGTCTCGAGCTTTTTCACTTACGCGAGCTCAGCAAGCGCTATCCGACTTCGGAAAGTGCGCTCGCCAGACTCGCCTGCCTCCGTGCTTTCGCCACGCTGCCCGTGGGAACGGTCCACGTGATTAGCGACATTCATGGAGAGTTCAAAAAACTTCGCCACATCATCAACAACGGCTCCGGCAGTCTGCGTGCGCTCGTCGACACCTACATGGCGACCTCGCTGACCGGTGCCGAACGTCAACAGCTACTGAACTTCATCCATTACCCCCGGGAGACATGGAGTCTTCTAGAGCTTCACGATCCCGCTGCACGTGAAGCACTTCTGCGAAACGTCATCCGTTGGGAGTTTGCACTGCTGCGCGAGCTCAGCAATGCCTACCCGATCGCTGCAGTGGCGCAAACGCTCCCCAAGGCCTACCGGGAGCTTTTCCGCGAATTTTTGTTCAGCCCCCAGCTCCAGCGGAGCGAAGCTTTCGAGTCGGCCTTGATTGATACCTTCGTTGCCCACGATCGTGGTCTTGATCTGCTCCGCATCACAGCGCGCGCGATTCGGAACTCTCTGATAACGGAGCTGGTAATCGCGGGGGATCTCGGTGATCGGGGTCCGCGGATTGATCGGGTACTCTCCTATCTGATGCGCCAACCTCGCGTCTCCATCACATGGGGGAATCACGATGCAACCTGGATGGGCGCTTGCCTCGGTCACGAGGCATGCATCGCTACGGTACTCCGCGTCTCGCTCCGCTACCGGCGACTTTCGCAGCTCGAAGAGGGCTACGGCATTATCACGGCTCCCCTCGAGAAGCTCGCGCGAGAAGTCTACGGAGACGATCCCGCCCAACAATTCTCTTGCAAAGGCGAAGGGCTGCGTGAAGAACTCCTCCTCCGTCGAATGCAGAAAGCCATTGCCATCTGCCAGTTCAAGCTGGAGGGGCAACTGATACAACGCAATCCTCAGTTTGCGATGGAGCACCGCAATTTGCTCCATCGTATTGATCCACAGCAAAAAACCGTCACGATCGGCGACGAGACCTATCCCCTCACCGACCACCACTTTCCCACGATCGATTGGTCCGATCCGTATCGGCTTTCCCCTGAAGAGCAGGCCTGCATGGAACGTCTCCGCCAGTCGTTCCTACAAAGCCCGATGCTTTGGGAACAGATGCAGTTTGTGCTTCGTAGGGGCGCGATGTACCTCGTCCGGGAGAATCACCTTATTTTTCACGCGTGTGTCCCGGTCGATGAGAAAGGCGTATTTCTCTCGTTCGAGGTCGATGGCGTTCAGCGCTCAGGTCGTGCGCTGTTTGACGCCCTTGGCTTGGTTGTAGCTCGAGCGTTTCGTAAAGCCGACATCAAGGACCTCGATGTACTGTGGTATCTCTGGGCTGGAGAACGGTCGCCGTGGTTCGGAAAAGACAAGATGGCAACGTTCGAGGGCTACTTTGTCGCGGATCAGGCGAGCCACAAGGAAATCAAAAATCCGTACTTCAAGCTAATCCACGACCGCGACTTTTGCGCCCGCGTGCTTCGAGAGTTCGATGTCTCGCCGGATAAGGGGATGATTGTCAACGGACATGTGCCGGTGAAAATTGACGAGGGAGAATCCCCTCTAAAGGCCAGCGGCATGGCGGTCACCATCGATGGCGCCTTCTCCGAAGCGTACGGGGACAAAGGGTACACGCTCGTGATCGACCATCACGGCTCTTACCTCGTGCAACATCATCACTTCGACTCCGTCGAGGAGTCGATCCTTCGCGGACAGGATATCGTTCCTGCGATGACCAGTCTCCGATCACAGAGTGCCCCGATACTTGCTGCCGAAAGTGAGCAGGGCCGCTCCATGCGCGAGGAAGCAAAGATGCTTGAAGCACTACTCGCAGCATACGAACAGAATCTGCTCCCGGAATCGCTCGGCTAGCGGTCCGAGCCTCCCGGCTTGCGCCCGCAGGAAATGCGAGTAGACTGCTCAGATGACGAGAGCCCAAACCCACCATCCCCTGGTACGACTATTTCGCTTCGCGCACGGAGAACGTCAGGCGATACGCCTCGGCATAGTCTGTTCAATCATCAATCGTATCTTCGATCTGGCGCCGCCGGTGCTGATCGGAGCCGCGGTCGATGTCGTGGTTTCCCGCCAAGACTCGTTCTTCGCCTCCCTCGGCGTTACCGACGTCGTCAACCAACTCTGGCTCCTCGCCGGGCTGACTTTGCTTATCTGGGGTCTCGAGTCCCTGTTCGAGTATTTCGCTTCACTGCTGTGGCGTAACGCCGCGCAAGGTAT
>JAGRAW010000439.1 GCA_020434415.1 Bdellovibrionales bacterium | reverse complement strand
AACGTTTCCAGCTCGGCGAACTGTGCTCGGTCATTCGCGTCAGCGATACTTCCCGGACGCAGTCCGTCTCCGAGAGAAAACGAGACGTCGTAAGCTTTCATGATCTCGCAGATCTCTTCGAAATGCGTATACAAGAAGTTCTCCCGGTGGTGCGCCAGACACCATTTGGCCATGATTGAACCGCCGCGAGACACTATTCCGGTAACCCGTTCCGCTGTCAGTGGTACGTAACGAAGCAGCACCCCGGCGTGAATCGTGAAGTAATCGACTCCTTGCTCTGCCTGTTCGATGAGGGTGTCTCGATACAGCTCCCACGTCAGGTCTTCGGCCTTGCCGCCGACTTTTTCCAGCGCTTGATAGATTGGCACGGTTCCAAGCGGCACCGCGGTATTGCGGATTATCCACTCTCGTGTCTCGTGGATATTGTTGCCGGTCGAGAGGTCCATGATAGTGTCTGCGCCGTGCCGCGTAGCCCACACTGCCTTCTCGACTTCTTCCTCGATGCTGGACGTAACTGCGGAATTCCCGATATTGGCGTTAATTTTGACTAGAAAATTACGCCCGATGATCATCGGTTCGCTCTCCGGGTGATTGATGTTCGCGGGGATTATCGCCCGTCCCGCCGCGATCTCGTCCCTGACGAACTCTGGGGTGATGTACGAGGCTGGCACATTCGCACCGAAACTCTCCCCCCGATGCCGGGCACTCAGCGGACGCATGCGCTCGGAAAGTTCATCGATCCGCTGATTCTCGCGGATTGCGACATACTCCATTTCTGCCGTTACGATACCTTTTCGCGCATAGTGAAGCTGCGTTACGTTGGCGTCGCTTTTTCCGCGAAGCGGCCGCTGCTGGTGCGGGAAACGGATATCCTTCTCTTGTTGAGCTTCTCGAAGCAGAGCGTATTTGGAGGAGTAGCCTTCGAGGCGTTGTACATCGCCGCGGGCTTCGATCCAGGGGCGACGGAGCGCCGGAAGGCCGCGGCGAACGTCGATCTCCACCTGCGGGTCTGTGTAGGGGCCGCTTGTATCGTAGACCGTAAGGGAACGGGCAGGGGAGCTTGCCAAGGACGGTTCGGTCTCTTGCCCGCCGTCAGCACGTGCTTTGGTCGGGGCATCACTCAGCCGAATCTCGCGCATCGCGACACGGATATCGTGCAGTTTGCCGGGGACGTATATCTTGTTCGAGTTTGGGAATGGCTCTCGGGTGATGATCGACTCGGTGGGTGGACGTTCTGCTTTCGCCATCGCTTCCTCGCGTAGTATCGCCTCGAAATTGAAGCGAATGTAATCCATGTTAAGCCGGCGGGGAGACTCAGGACCAGATCAGAACCAGAATGGAGCGTCAGCAGGACGGAGCGCTAGGCAGAGTTCGTAACAAACGAAGTGCTAACCTAGCGCCACGAGTCGATCGAAGGTCCGCAAGTCGAACGAATACCAGGGACCTTTTTAGCAATCTGCTTTCTCTGCTAAGGGGGCGGAAGGAGGTGCCGACGACTGTATCGCCCATGACCTCTTGTTCAGCCTTTCCTACGGCAGTATGAGCTGCATCAGGTTCTAAGGGTATAATCTCAGCCGATGCGTTCGCATCGACACCCCCAAGCTGCAAAACAGCGAAATCTCGATGTCGATTTCGCTCCAACCAAGCTCTACCATACTGAGACGTCGGAACGCGAGCAGATGCACAATCGCGCTGGACCGCTCGATCGCCGAGAGCGAGCTGCGGCAAGGTTCGGTTTCCTGGAATATCGTTGTCAGCGCCGGTAATTCGTCTGAATCAGTCGGAATTAGACCACTTTGCAGTTCATTGGAGGTACTGGCAAAAGTAATCGGTCAGAATTTTCGCTTGTATCGCTGACCGAAGCGAAGCAACGGAGTGCGAATTGCTGATGAGAATTGGGCCCGTTTTCTAGTGGGCGATTCGTTAGTTCGCTGAATAAATCCAGCGCCTGGAGCCCGCCCCACTAGAAAAAATGTCTTTATTTTTCGCGGCCTCCGGCCGCGAGAAGTGCCCTGCAGGTAGTCGTCGGATTGATGAAGCAGGACACTAGAGGTGGTGACGCCCGTCTCGGCTTAGGCCCTCGAGGCGTCTTTTCAGTGCAAAGTGCGGATGCCGCAGGACACCAGGAGTAGTTAGAAAAATGTCGATTCAGCTTACGGTCATGTCACTCGACTTCGACTCGTCTGGAACCCCGATCACCAAGACGTACAACAAGAAGGAAATCACTCTTGGGCGTTATCCCGAAAATGATGTTGTTCTTGATAAGCCGGAGGTGTCCGGTGTCCACGCCCGACTTCGGGTGCAAGAGGTAGACTCCGGCCAGGACCCTGTCCTCTACATTACTGACTTGGGAAGCTCTAACGGCACGCTCGTCGAGAACAACTCCCTTGCGGCGCAGACAGAAATCGAGATGCATCCCAATGAGCGGATTATTATCGGAAACTATCTGATCAAGCCGACGGTATTCAAAGGCCCGATCGAGGACTTCACGCAGGCCAAGCCAATCGACGCAGACCAGGAGTCGATCGGCTTCGGCCAGGACGACGAAGTATTGCTTGATGACCTGCCGGACGAATCGGATCTGTCGGAAGAGGGGCTCTACGCAGTGCCCGCGGCCGGTTCCTTCGAGGAAATCGCGGGAGAGCCCGAATTGGTTCCGGAGCAAAACGGGCTCGATGCCGGCGGCTTTGCATATTCGCCTCAGTCGCATTCCTTGTTCGAGTCGGAGGGCGAAGCAATGACCGACTTAAAAGAAGCGCCGAACGAGCTGGAAGCAGCGATGCCGAATATCGAGAGCTCGGTTGATGTGCCCGCTCCCCATCCGCTTACAGCCAGTATCGAGTCTTCGGCTGAAGCCGTGACCGTTCGTGTCGATGGCTTCAGTGTCAACGATATCAACTTCGATGCCACCGCGCTTTACTCGGTAAGTGGCGCTATTACCCATAAGGGTCGTGCACTCAGCGGAGTTGCAGTCGATGGTGGTGCGCTCGGAAGCGCCACTACAGATGCGGATGGTCGGTACTTGTTCAGTAATGTGCCGGAGGGCACTCCCTACACAATTTCGGCGAAGCATGAGGGTTTTCTGCTCGATTGCCGTGATGGTTCAGGAGAGGTGCGAGGTGATGTCGCCGTGCCGTTTACCGCGACCCAGCTCTTTCAGATCGCGGGAACGGTGACCCACAAAGGTAATCCGCTAGCAGGCGCAAGTATCGACGGGGGAGAGCTTGGAGCCAGGACCACCGACGAAAACGGAAAGTTTGTCTTCGCCGGAGTTCCCGAATTCACCCACTACCGTATCAGTGTCAGTCGAGAAGGCTACATCTTTGATGGTGCCGTCGGAGCAGGGCAGGTGGGTAGTAGCGATGAGTCGCTGACCTTTACGGCGCGCAAGCTGTTTACGATCAGCGGTCGGGTTACTCACCATGGCATTCCTCTCGAAGGCGTGGAAGTTGACGGCGGGGAA
>JAGRAW010000438.1 GCA_020434415.1 Bdellovibrionales bacterium | reverse complement strand
CGAGAGAACGGCCCAAGAGTTCGCGGCATAGAATTGGCCGCGGATGGCGGAGGAGCAAAATTGCTTTCATTGAACTAATGGCGGCAGTTACCTAGATACCGTCAATATTGGTAATAAATGTAGCACGCCCGGGTCGCCACAACAAGCACCAAGGGTACTAATTTTCTGTTAAGACTGTTGGCTTACGAACCTCCGCCAGGCAATGGCTTGAGACCACGAGCGACCAAGCACGGTTCCCGCTACCACCGTCAGACGATCTCCGGACAACCAGCAGGTCTATGGTTACCAGCCGAGCAAATAGGCGAAAATTAATGGGGCGACAATAGTCGCGTCGGATTCGATAATAAACTTTGGTGTGTTCGCCGAAAGCTTACCCCACGTGATCTTCTCGTTGGGCACTGCACCACTGTACGAGCCATACGAGGTGGTGCTATCGGAAATCTGGCAAAAATAGCTCCACACCTTTGCATCTTGCTGCAGATCCTGTTGAATCAGCGGGACCACACAGATGGGGAAGTCCCCCGCGATACCGCCGCCGATCTGAAAGAAGCCGACTCCTCCCTCGACAGTGTTCGCCTTGTACCAATCGATGAAGAAACTCATCGCCTCCAGCCCCGAACGGACGATGCTGAACCGAGAAAGTTCTCCCCGTCGAACCCAGGCTGTGAACATGTTCCCGAGGGTGGAATCCTCCCACCCTGGGGTGATGATCGGAAGATCCTTTTCACAGGCCGCGACCAGCCAGGAATCTTTGGGATCGATTTGGTAGTATTGCTTCAACGCTCCGGAGCGTAGCAGGCGATAAGCATACTCATAGGGAAAGGCCCGAGTTTTTCCCGTATCCGCCGCTTCCCACTCGGCCCAGATACTCTTCTCGATCCGGCGCATCGCCTCATCTTCAGGAATGCAGGTATCGGTAACCCGATTGAGGCCGCGCTCGAGTAACGCCTCTTCGTCCTCAGCGCTCAGATCCCGATAGTTCGGAATCCGTTCGTAATGTTCGTGAGCGACAAGGTTATAGAGATCTTCTTCGAGATTGGCTCCCGTGCAGCTAATGGCATGCACCATATCCCGACGAATCATTTCTGCCAGCGACAGTCCCAGCTCCGCGGTGCTCATCGCACCGGCGAGGGTGACAAGCATCTTATTCCCCTGCTGTAGCTGCTCCTCGTATCCCCTTGCGGCATCACGCAAAGCGGCCGCGTTGAAATGCCGATAATGATAATCGATGAACGCTCGAACGGGTGATGCCATGTCGTCTCCTCCCTTCGTTTTCCTCCGCCGAAAGCTGCTGCGTCAACGGAACTACTGTGCTTGCCCTGGCCCCGATCAGCAAAAATGAAGTTTTTTGCTCGCACGAACCGAAAAAGGCGCCTCAGAAGCAAAGGATGAACTTTTTCAGCAATCCGCTGGAGCCGGAACCGGTATGCCTGGCTTCGGTTAAATTGCACCTGGCGGCATGAAAAGCAAGCGCTTTACGGTTTTTTGCGAACAACCCGGCCACCCGACTTCTTCCCTCTGCCGTCCAACTTCCGCCACCCGTTACGAGCCGTATCGCTTCCACTCGGGCTCGTAGCTCAAGGCCAGCGTGAGAATACGCTGCACAAGTGCCTCATGGCTGAGCCCGGCCTTCTCGGCAGCGCTCGCGAACTCATCCGCGAAAGAAATATCCGGATTTGCGTTCGCCTCCAGACAGTAGAGTTTACCGTCGGGCCGAAGCCGACAATCGAGCCGTGCGTAGCCAGTCAGGTAGAGAGTACGAAAAATTCGCTTGGCGATGCTCGAAAGCTGCTTCTCCAAGGTCTCCGGCAGTTTGTAGGCTGCCCGCGAATGAATCTTGTGCTTCTGGCGATACTTTCCGTCCCACTTGGCTTTGCGGGTAGCGATTGGCAACGCGCCGTCGGGCAACTCGGGGAAGACGATTTCCCAAGCGGGAAACGTCTGCAGCCGTGTATTTCCCAAGACACTCAGGTAGAGTTCGCGTCCTTCGATATACTCCTCGACGAGAGCGTCAGTTCCAATCTGATCGTGCACGAATTCGATTCGCTCTTTCAGTTTCTCATCCGAGGTGACCACCGATGCCTGCGAAAGTCCCCATGAAGCATCCTCGACAGTAGATTTGACGAGAATAGGAAACTGCAGCTTGCCCGGCTTACGGAATCGTTGTTTGCGCGGATATGCCAGAAAGCGGGGAGTCGCTATCCGATGGTAGAGCATCAACTGTTTTGCCAGCACCTTGTCGTGCGAGAGCAGCAGCCCTCGAGGATTGCAACCCGTGTAGGGCTGCTTCAACAGTTCGAGATAGGCGGCAATATGGTGGTCATAGACGCCAACGCCGTGGAATTCATGAACCAGATTGAAGACCACGTGGGGCTTGAAGTTCTCGATACCTTGCCGCATCACCCCAAGGTCGTCGAACACACCGATAATCCGTGATTCGTGCCCAAGTGCCCTCAGCGAAGCAAGCACGTCATACTCCATCTTCCACGGTGCAACGGCAATTGCCTCTTCCGAATGTTCAGCGGCATTGTCCGGGGGGATAAGCCCGGCCCCTGTCACCACAAGCACCCGTAGTCGCTTCATAGGGTGACTCCTTTGCTGCTGGAAAGGAGGCGGTTTGTCGCCTGAACGGACAGCATGGCGACGGTGTTACGCAGCAGCGCCTCCTGGTCCCCTCGCGCTCGCAGATGCAGCTCCTTGGCCCGACCGATCATCTGCGACAGCATCTGATCCACAGTGAATGCCCATTCCCCTGACCAGTTTGAAACAGTCAGCCGCAGCTCTCGGCGATGTTTTCGAAGAAATGCTGCCGCCGAAATGCTGGGAAGCGACGACTCAGCTTCCGAGGCAGGCTCAGAGAATAAGCGCCGCAGCTCCTGGTCGTAAAACGCCTCATCTTCAATACCGAATCGGTCACATTTTCTTTCGTAGTGC
Organism: Bdellovibrionales bacterium; assembly: GCA_020434415.1. Taxonomy (GTDB): domain Bacteria; phylum Bdellovibrionota_C; class UBA2361; order SZUA-149; family SZUA-149; genus JAGRAW01. The sequence continues at coordinate 531 of JAGRAW010000438.1, read as the reverse complement.
TCGCGAAGAGTCGTCTTGAGGCGCGACAATGGCTCGATCTGCTTGCGGCTCCTGCTAACGGGGGGGCAATCGCGGACTTCTTGCATCAGCTCGTCCATATATTCGAGCTTTTTCAGTGCGGGCCAACCTTCGTAACGACTGCGCCAGCGCTTCGGGTACGTGAGCCAGACCGCGAAGGTTTCGGCAAAATCTTCGACCGGATGAGCCTGAGCGTACCAGAGATCGAGGTGCAAAACGAACCGACGGCTGTTCGGCTTTGGGGTGTAACTCCGAGGGTAGGGCTTATCCGGATTGCCGAAGTGGGCACGATAGCTTTTTCGACGGTGCAGCGCGTAGGCGGTGTCTATCGCGTGACCGGCTTCATGACGCAGCAACTTCAAACACCGCTTCTCGGAGCCGCCTTCGACTTCAAATATTTTGCGCCGCTCGAGCGCCATTAGCCGCGGGTGTGCCAGATAAAATGGAAGCGCAATACCTGGCGCATCCTCCGGCGCGAACCACTCGGTAGACAACCAGAAATGAGGCAGAAAA
>JAGRAW010000437.1 GCA_020434415.1 Bdellovibrionales bacterium | reverse complement strand
TCAAGTACATAGGTTTTTCCGCAGCCACAATTTAGTAGCCTAATGGGTTGCTTGATACCATTTCCTGACTTTAACGACTTAAACACCATCTTAAGTCGTTCGTCATTACCTCTAACCCAGGTAATCGGAAGCTGGACTAACTCACTCACAGGTACTTTAAGTACACATTTTTTTGATATTCTTTCATAAAACAATCACATAACGCCCAGGTTAAGAGGCTTTTTACAAATTGGCCTGTTCTGGCAGAACTCAAGTTGGGCCAGTTTGTAAAAAGTCCGCCTCAACCTGATGTTAGGTTTGCGCTCAATGCTAGCTAAATATTTCTAATAATACTTCAGGCCGCTTTCTTGCAACTTCAAGTAATGACTTCGCTGCACCCGACGGCTCTCGCCTACCTTGCTCCCAGTCTTGAAGCGTTCGCTTTGACACTCCTAGCAGCTCAGCAAATTCTGCTTGAGACAATCCAACTTTTTGACGGGCTTCAATCACCGAAGATATCTCTATTTGGTGTACTCGGTTGCGCTTACCTGCTTTCATTTCTCGCACAGACTGTAAAAGTTCTGCGCCGATATCGCGCTTAGCATCTCGCTCTAACAACTCTTTTTCTGTCATTGGCATTGTTCAATTTCCTCTTTGATTTCTTTCAGTATATGAGCGGGGATATTATCTTTAGCGCTTTTTGCGTAAATCAACAGCAACCATACTTCACCATTCATCCGTCGATTAAAATAGATAACACGGACACCACCTCGCTTGCCGCTGCCTTTTCTGCTCCAACGTATTTTGCGCACGCCTCCAGACCCCGGAACTACATCACCAAATTCTGGATCAGATGCTATCCATGCAGCGAATTCCCCTCGCTCATCTTCATCCCAATAATCAGCGGCAAGTTTTGTAAAGGTAGGCGTTTCGACTACGGTAAACATAATCCTATTATACGGCTATGCCGTATAGACGCAAGCACATGGCTTTGCCATTTTTGCCCGATCAAGCGCTCCATGCTGATCGCCGCTTACCTTGGCGTTAGGTTTTGATCCAATTGTGGTAACCCTTTACTAGGAAAGAAGAGCGGGAACGCCATGCCTGAGCAGGCGCGAAGTGCTGAGCGTCGGAGTGAGCCACAGGCGAACAGCTTGGCCGCCTTGTTATGCGCGTGCTGCCTTTTCGGTGACTTCATCATCCGAAAGTTCGTTCCCCACCCATATAGATACTTTTCGTGCGCCGGCTCCAGCTGCCAACTCCAGCAAGACCCTTTCTTCGACTTCACTCAGGCCGTTGTCAGTTTTTTCCATAGGCTGAATTACCACGATTGGACTTGGCGAAAACCACTTTTTTTCGTGCAACCGTTTCATGCCGCGCTTCAGAACACGCTCTGCTATGGAAAATTTCCCCACGAGTAACCTAGCCGTTGTGAATGACTCACTGCTTACTTCCACCTCTGACCTTCCCGACTCGATGTGCTTTAGCTCAAAGCGATTCGGAAAGACTTTCACGTAAACCGTATTCGCGAACAGTTTCTCGATCATTACTTACGCATAATCGGGATAGGGAGAGGCCTCGCAGCCCCTCTCCTCCCACACCACCGGGCATACGGATCACGTACCACGGCGGTTCCTTTGTGAGGTGCATCGTGCTGCCAGTTCCGGCAGCCCCAAGTCCCTAAAGTAACGCTTCGGCATCGCCTGGTACAGTGCAGGGCTGTGACTGATACGCCAAGGCCCATGCGCCGATTTGGCCGTATTCCAGGCCAGTACCCGGGGAACGCCAAGCTTGCGCAGACGGCGATACCCCGAGCGGCCCCATTGCTTCCACTGATAACACCGCAATCGACGTCGCAGCCACTTGTCCAGATCCCGCAGCGGACTCAGTACCTCGCTCAAGTCGAAGTACGCTTTCCATCCAAGCAGGGTTTTCTTCAGCTCAGCGATGATCTGACGCAAACTGTAGCCTCTCGTGCGACGGCTCAGCTGCCGGATGTTGGCTTGCAGGCGGTCGATGGCCTTCTCGGCCACTTTCACCCGGGCACCCCGGCGGCTGAAGGTGAAGCCCAGGAAGCTACGCTTCCAGGGTTTGTCCACGGCACTTTTCCCGGCGTTGACCTTGAGTCGAAGGGTCCGCTCGATATAGCGCTGTAGACGAGCCATCACCCGCTCGCCTGCTCGCTGACTGCTGACGTATACCTGGCAGTCGTCCGCATAACGGGCAAAGGTGTGGCCTCGACGGTGCAGCTCCCAATCCAGCTCATCGAGCACGACGTTGGAGAGCACCGGCGATAAGGGGCCGCCTTGCGGCACCCCTTTGGCGCTCGCCTGTCGTTGGCCTTCTGTCATGACCCCCGCCTTCAGGTAGCGAGTGATCAGTTGCAGCAGGCCACGTTCGGGCAGGTGACGGTACAACCGCCGAATCAGGCGGCTGTGGTTGACCCGATCAAAGAAGGCATCCAGATCCAGGTCAACGACCCAGCGCTTGCCGCCTCGGATCGCGCTCTGCGCGTGCCTGATCGCTTGATGGGCGTTGCGCCCGGGACGAAATCCATAACTGTTGTCATGAAAGTGCGGCTCCCAGTGCCGTTGCACGACTTGCGCAATCGCCTGCTGGATAAAACGGTCGAGGACCGTGGGAATACCCAGTTTGCGTTGCCGTCCGTCAGGCTTCGGAATCAGGACCCGCTTAACCGGCTTGGGGCGATAGCGCCCTTCGGCCAGTTCAGTCCGGATGCGCGGCCAATGGAGGGTGAGATAGCCAGACAGTTGTTCGACACACATGCCGTCGATGCCTGGCGCACCTCGATTACGTTGGACTTGTCTGAGCGCACGTAGCAGATTCTCCCGCTCCAATACCTGCGCCATGAGCGATGAAGCGCTCGTCTTGGAAGGTGAGTCGTCCGGATCCTCAACACATCGTTCCTCCTCCGGCATCACCAGAGGCAGCGCAAGCTGCGGGTCTGAGGCGTTCGATGGGTTCTTCACCGGCGGTCACTTCCACAAAGGTTTGGGCCTTCGGCGGTGAGATCTCGCCTACTATGCCCGCTGCTGACTTCTGCCAACCGATCAAACGCGATTGCTCCCGTTTCAGTTCGATCCGTGAACCATTGACAGACCTCCCGGGGTAAGACACGAAACGTTCGCGACGTAGACGCTGGATTTATAAAACACCGACCCGTGCAGATGGAGGGCTTGATGGTCACGTGCCCACTGGCCCCGTCGGTGTCACACCTCGTATCCAGTTCCTGTTCGTCGCCCCGCCGCTTTGGATTGGGCTTCCTCCAGACCCCACCTCACGATGACGCCCTTGCCCTTCTCCTAACCTTCGGCTCTGCGAATACCTGGTATCGGGACTCTCACCCGACTCGTTTCGTGCCATGCCCGGCACACACGCCTGCCATAACCGGACACAAAAAGCTACGCTTTTTGTGGTCCGCGGTTATGGCTTTGTTAGGCCATATTTCGACCCTACTAGGCCTAGC
>JAGRAW010000436.1 GCA_020434415.1 Bdellovibrionales bacterium | reverse complement strand
GATCGAAGACCCTTCTTGTATTTCTCAACGGGAGCGTGACGCGATCGATGCTGCTGGAGTTGCCGAAACTGCAGACGATTGGTATCGCCCCACTAGCTTCTCGCGTTAGTCTCCCAACTAGCTTCTGGTGTTAGGCCCCACCTAGCATCTAACGCTAGAAAGGTGGCGAGCGCTTCCGATTAGGCCCAAGACGGCGGCAGATTGCGGCGAATTTCAATCTCCGCGAATTCTTTGCTCTGGCGTGGACCATGCTCCTTGGCCCATTCCGCCATCCGCTCCAGTCCTTCGCGCAAGGTAAACGTCGGCGCCCCGGGAAAGAATTTCGTCACTTTCTCGTGGCTTGAATAGGCGTGGAGCACTTCATTGCGTGCTTCAAGATAGTTCATCTTGGGCGTCACACCGAACACGGCACCGACTTCCTTTGCCAGCTCGTTCACCGAATATGGGGTGTCAGCGCCGACATTGAACGCTTCGCCGTAAGCATCCCGATTCTGCGGTGCTGACGCGATAATGCCGGAGATTTCTTTGATGTAACTGAACGCGCGGGTTTGGGTTCCGTCGCCGAACACGGTCAGCGGTTCATCCTGCATGATCTGGTTCATGAAGATACCAATCACGTTCCGGTATTTGTCCCCGATGTTTTGAAATTCGCCGTACACGTTGTGCGGTCGGAAGACGACGTAGTTCAGGCCGAACATTTCGTGCGAGCACTTGAGCTCTTGCTCTACCGCATACTTCGAAATGCCGTAGGAGTCCTCCGGCTGGGGAATCATGTCTTCCGACATTGGAAGCTGCCCTGCTCCATACACCGCTATCGAAGAAGTGAAAACGAAGCACTTCACATCATGGTTCACGGAAGCGTTGATCAGGTTCACGCTGCCGATCAAATTATTGTTGTAGTTGAAGCGCTTGATGAAATGACTTAGGCCTTCGGCAGCATACGCCGCGAGGTGGTAGACATTTTCGAATTTGTGCTCTGCAAACAGTCGGTTGACGAGTGTATGGTCCATAATCGAGCCTTCGACGAACTCGACTCCTGCTGGAACGTTCTCGCGGAAGCCGCCGCTCAGATCGTCAAGGACCACAACGTCTTGCCCTTGCTCCAATAGCTCGCGCACTATATGGGCGCCAATAAAACCCGCTCCGCCGGTCACCAAATTCTTGTTTGCCATCGTCCTAACTGTAGATTTGCTTCGGTTGCAAAGTAGGCTCCTCTAGCATAAAAACCCTCAGCAAACCACCGCCGATTTCAGCAGTGCGACACCGTAGAAAGCGAGACCCGCAATGAAACCGCTCGCCCTCGTCATGGGTACTCGGCCGGAGATTATCAAGCTCGCCCCATTGGCCCTGGCGCTGAGGGCGAGTAGCGTCCTGTCACCCTTCATTATCGCGACCGGGCAGCATCGGAGCATGGCCGAGCAGGCCTTCCGGGTCTTCGATTTGGTCCCGGACCTCAACCTGGACCTGATGCTTGAAGCGCAGACGCCTTCTTCCTTTCTGAGCCTGTTGCTCAGTCGCCTGGAACCGGTGTTGAGCGAAACTTCCCCTGTCGGCGTCGTGGTCCAAGGGGATACCACGACAACCCTGGGCGGAGCGATTGCGGCGTTTCATCTCCAGCTACCGGTCATACACGTCGAAGCCGGCCTGCGAACCCACCGACTCGATTCTCCGTTTCCGGAGGAGATGAATCGATCGGTGGTCTCGAAGATCGCGGCTATTCATTTCACGCCCACCGAACAGGCAAGCAAGAACCTGCAGCGGGAAGGCATCGTGAATGACGTTTACATGGTGGGCAATACTGTGGTCGACGCCGTACTTACCGTCCGAGACAAGATTGAACATGGTATCCTCGGGGTAGACCCGGCGATTTCCCGAGTGGTAGAGCACGCTTCTAAGCTCGTGCTGGTAACAGGACATCGGCGAGAGAACTTCTCTCGGCCGCTCGAATCGCTCTGCCGCACCATTCTTCGTTTACGAGATGCCGTTCCGGATCTCCAGATTCTCTACCCGGTGCACTTGAACCCGGCAGTCTCCGGTCCCGTGCGACTGCTTTTGGATCACCAAGAGCGAATTCATCTCACGGATCCCGTCGATTATCCCACACTCGTATATCTGCTGACGCGCAGCCGTCTTGTCATTTCTGACTCCGGAGGGATTCAAGAAGAAGCTCCGTCGCTGGGAACCACGGTACTCGTCACTCGAGAGACCACAGAACGTCCGGAAGCGATTGCGACCGGTTCCGCGATACTCTGCCCTCTCAGCAATCCGGAACGACTCTTCTCTGAGGCGCAGAAGGTGCTCTCGCACGGCAGACCTAAGAGTAACGCCAACAGCAATCCTTTCGGTGCCGGCGATGCCGCTCGAAAGATCGTGCAAGTGCTGGAAACGCACTTTGGTGTGCACGCATGATTGGAACTACCGTGGTCGTGCTTGAACCGAAACAAGTGCGAGCAACTGCGGCGGATTCGTTTCAGACTGACAAGGTTCTAGTGTCCTGCTTCATTAATTCGGGAAACAGTGCAGGACACTCCTTGCGGCCGGAGGCCGCAGAGAACGAAAATATTTTACTCGTGGGGCGAAAGACTGACCTCCAAGGAGTTCGCCAATTCACGAACTGCCCCACTAGCGAACACCTAGATCCTCCCAAGTGCTTTCTCGAGATGCGCGACAAGCACATTAATGCTCGCCGCAACATCATGTCGTCCCGCCCGGCGTGCTGCAGCTTCAAGCAAGTTTTCAAGGGGTCCGCGATCCTGAACCACCGTGTTGAGCTCGTTCAGTTTCTGTGCAAGCGCTGCTGCGTCACCGGCACGGCATAAGAACCCTGTCTCGCGATCAACTACCAGATCAGAAATACTGCCCACATCGGTAGCGACGACAGGCACACGAAGCAGCATCGCCTCAGGTAGAACCGTCGGGATACCATCGCTATCGCCATTCTCGGCGACCATACAGGAAGCAACCAAGGCGTCGGCTCGAGCGATTCTCTCCAGCACCTCATGGTTCGGAAGCATGCCTTCAGCGCGAACAAAATCGAACTGCCGGGCATACTCGGCAAACGCCTGTCCTTGAGGAGCTGAAGTATCCGCACCACCGATAACCTCCAGTTCTACCGCGAGGCCGCGCAATCGCAACATACGAACCGCATCAACTGCGGTGTAGTAGCCTTTCTTTGCAACGGGACGCCCAACGGTAACGACCGTTCGCAACGACTTCCCGCTTCTAGGAACCGGTGGTGGGAGATGCGACCGAGCCACACAGTTCGGGGTAACGATGATCTTCTCTTCCGGTACGCCACACCATACCATGTAGTCGCGGTGCCGTGAGCCAATCACGGCTACCGTCTTGCACAGCGGATGCTGTCCCAGTGCTCCCAGCTCCTCCGGTTCCAGCCGATTGCCCCTCAACCACAGGTCGGCAGCATGAGCACTGAAACCGAACGGCACTTCAAGTGCCTCTGCGATATGGCGG
>JAGRAW010000435.1 GCA_020434415.1 Bdellovibrionales bacterium | reverse complement strand
TCAGTAGTTTTTTAGGGGCTGGGGTCTTCATGCTAGGCGGCCGGTTCGGTGTAACGGACCCATTCCAGATACAGTCCGCACGCCGGAGCTGTTTCCCCCGCGCTAGAGCGCTCGAGCGATGCAATGACACCGGGGATCTCCGCCGCTGACAGGCGTCCCAACCCTACCTCGACGAGCGTGCCGACGATAATCCTGACCATCTGTTTCAAAAATCCTGTACCCTGAACGAAGTACCTCAATTCGTTTCGATCGACCCGCGCAAGCTGACTTTGCTCAAGTGTTCGAACGGTCGTCTTTGCTGTGCAGTCCGCCGCACGGAAGGCCGAAAAATCATGGGTTCCTCGGAAGTGCTTCGCAGCAGCTGCCATTGCGGCCACGTCGAGTCTACGATCAAGGTGCCACACCCGGCCGTGATACAAGCCTTGTCCTCCGTGACTGCGGAGCAGGATGCGGTAGAAATAGCGCTTGGTGTGCGCGGAGAAACGGGCGTCGAAGGTGTCGGAACATTCCTCTGCGGCAAGCACACCGAGGCCCCGTGACGAAATGCCGTTGAGCGCGGCGCAGCATCGAGAGCGGTCGAACGGCAGCTCCGCCGGCCACTCGAAACTGACCACCTGGCCTAGCGCATGGACACCGGCATCCGTTCTTCCACTCGCTGTGAGCTTCGGCAGGGTCTCCAGCGCTATCCCTTCGCGTTTCGCCAAGGAGTGAAGATACACCTCCAAGCTTCTTCCAAGCTCGCTTTGCACCGTGTGAGCGTTGGCCTGAGACTGCCATCCGCTAAAGAAAGACCCGTCATATTCAAGGATAAGCCTGACTTTCACTTTAACGCACCTGAATGGCGTTTCCCGCATCCGAATGACATGAGCAGCGATTCATTTGACTACGAACCCGACGAAGAGCTTGCGGCGGATGAAACGCCGGGTTTTCCTTCCTGGAGACTGATTATCTCCCTTTACGGCGTCGGCGCGTTGGTCAGCTTGCTTCTTGCATTCAATCCATCGCTATCGTCCCACCAGGCGACGAACTGCTTGATTATCAGTTGGGTGCTCGCGCTTAGCGCGCTCTCGATGAGCATTTTGTTCGAGGCACAACCGGCCGATGAACTGGACTAGTAGCGGCGATTGACTAACTAATGCGGCGACGCTGCTATTGCAGTATGTAATTCCGTTCTTGCGCGACAATCTCCGCAATCTGCACCGCGTTTAGCGCCGCGCCTTTACGAAGGTTATCTGCCACGACCCACATATTGAGACCATGGGCGACGGACTCGTCCTTCCTGATGCGTCCCACGTAGGTTGCGTCACTGCCCGCCAGCTTGAAATTCATCGGATACTGGTTGTCGCCGGGTGCATCCAGCACCACGATGCCGGGGCTTTCTGTCAGAAGTTCGCGCGCCTCCTCGGGAGAAAGCGGGCGCTCGGTTTCGACGTTGACCGATTCGGAATGGCAGGCGAACACGGGCACCCGGACCGCGGTGCAAGTAATCGGCAGTTCAGGCAAGCCGAGGATCTTTCGTGATTCAAGCACCACCTTCATTTCTTCTTTGGTGTACCCGTTCTCGAGAAAGACATCGATATGCGGCAAACAGTTAAACGCAATCTGATGCGGGAACTTGTTCGGCGTAATCGCCTTCTGGTTCAGAAGCTGTACGGTCTGCTCCCATAGTTCGTCCATTCCCTTCTGTCCTGCGCCCGAGACGGACTGATACGTCGACACCACGACTCGCTTGAGTCCGGCACGGTCGTGAAGCGGCTTGAGCGCAACGGCAAGCTGAATCGTCGAACAGTTGGGATTGGCGATGATGGTGCCTTGTTTCGGTGCCAGGCCTTGCATGTGGTCTCGCAATTCATCGGCATTGACCTCCGGCACCGTGAGCGGTACGGCATCGTCCATTCGAAATGCGCTCGAATTGTCGATAACCACCGCTCCGGCTGCAACAGCATGCGGGGCGAACTCCTTGCTGATATCGCCACCGGCACTAAACAGCGCGATATCGATGCCCTCGAAGGCACTTGGGGTGAGCTCTTCGACCGTGTGGGTGCGATCGTCATACTCGATTTCCGAACCGGCCGAACGTTTGCTAGCCAGAGGGCGAAGTTCGGAGACGGGAAATCCTCGCTCCGCGAGCACGGCCAGCATCTCTCTGCCTACCGCACCAGTCGCACCAACGACGGCAACGCTTACCTTTGACTGACTCATCGGATACTCTCCTAAAAACGTTCGTATGCCCTCAATCTGACGATTGGCTTGGACGGCCGGGCCGGCAATTGCTAGCCGCGACGGGCAAAAAAAAACACCTTTATCGCAAAAGCGACAAAGGTGTCCATGAAGCTCGATAATCGAGCCGCCGCTTACGTCGCAATCTGTTCGCGGTGCTCGTTGAGAATACTCATTATGCGCTCCTTCTTGAGGAGCTTCGCTTTCTTCAATTCTTTCTGCTTTAAAGCCGCTGCGCTGGAATACGCAACGTACCGTCCGAACTGCTCTACTTCTTTTTCCAACTTAAGATGCTGGTCGTATAATCTTTTCAAGTTTCGATCCGTAGCCAAGATATGCAAAAGAAGGTCTCGGTCGGCTTGTTCCATAGGGCGGCATCCTCTAGTGACAGGTTTGTAACGCCTGGGTGTGTGACAACGTCCACTCTAAGGATTATGCCGGTCTGGAAAAGAGCGTGTCAAACGAGACACGCGGCCCTAAGTATCTGTAATATCAAGGTAAATTGGCGTGCATCGTCGGCCCGAGGAAGCTAACCTGCCGCCCGGCTTGGTGTTTTTCGCGGCGATAGGAAAAAAAGCGTTCGTCGCAAATTGTGCAGAACGGTAGGTGTTCAATTGAGCGGCTCGGCACTCCACTTGATAATGCCTGTAGCCGAACTAAAGCACTAATATCACACAGGATTCTATTGTCGTCGGTTCGTCGCAGCACGGCGCCCGGCTGGGTAGGAATGTTTTTTTCGAGGGCACGTTCCTCCGCTTCGAGAACTTCTGCCGCGACCTCCGGCCCGATTTCATAACAGCACCCGCGGGCAGCCGGTCCGATCAGCACTTGCAGTTGCTGGGGATCCGCCCCTGCGTCGCGTAACAGCCCCACCATCAGCGGCAGCAAATCACCCACCGTCCCGCGCCACCCGCAGTGCAAAGCGGCGGTATAGCGGAAATCCGAGCTTGCCAGCAGCACCGGCACACAATCGGCGGTCAGAATGCCGTAAGAGGTTTCCGGCATCCCCTGCCCAATGATCCAGGCATCGGCTTCGGTGACAGACGGCTGGACTTTCTGGAGTGTCGCTTCGCCCGAGGTCTCAGCTCGACAAACGCTGGTGCCATGCACCTGTTTCAGTAAGCGCAGCTCCGCACCGAAGATGCTCCTCCACCGCGTATTTTCAGCCCGTGCATCCAGCGTTCGGCCGAGAAACCCGTGCCTCAGACCACGCTCGGTCCAGGACGGGTGATGCCAATACGTTACCCCGTGAA
>JAGRAW010000434.1 GCA_020434415.1 Bdellovibrionales bacterium | reverse complement strand
AATCGGTATCTCTCGTTTCCCGATGTCGTGTACTTGCCGTCGGGGAAGCTTCTTTGTGCCTATCGAGACGCAGACATTCATTACCCGCCGGACGTCTCCACGACCGAGCTGTATCTGATCGAAAGCACGGATCGGGGCAAAACCTGGGGTACCCGTCGCCTCTTTCCCCAGACCCTGCGTGACCGCGCCATCTGGTGTTGGCACTGTCCTCGATTGTCGTTGCTGTCCGACGGGAGAGTTGCCTTGGTGTGCGATCTGGTTCGTCCCGGCGTCGGGCCGTCGTCCGTATATGTCAGCCTGAGCGAAGACGAAGGGCAGACCTGGAGCACCCCGATTGACACCGGTGCGTTCGGCATTGTCCCTGATCGACTGATTGAGGTCGGCCCCAATGACTGGATTACCACCTGTCACTACCCGCGCCCGGAGCAGCCGGGCAGCAGACTCAGCCAGCGCGTGTATGGCACGGTCGACGGCGGTAAAACTTGGTCACTGCGCTCGATTCTCGCAGAGGATGACAACCTCGACTATACCGAGACGAGTATCGTTCATCTCGGCGATTCCGAGCTTGTCGCGTATATTCGAGAAAACTCCTTTCTACACCTGCCGACGTTGGTTTGTTATTCCCGCGACGGAGGTCGGAGTTGGACGAAACCGGCGCTTCATCCTTCTCATGGGCATCGTCCCTGTGCGGGGTTACTTGCACCGGACAGCATGTTGGTGACCTACCGGGAAGTTTCAGGCACCCCCGGTCTTGTGGCATGGCTTGGCTCTCCTCGCGAGCTGGGTTGGCACCCGATGTTGAAAGATCTTGCCGGCGACGCTCATTTCCACCACCACATGCTCGAAATCAACCATCCAGGCGGGGAATGGCACGGCGTCGAGGTGCCACTATTTCCGCTTGTCAATTGGGAACAAGAGTTTCGCCTCTCTGTTCGCGTCGCTCGCCTGGAAGGAGAAGAGAAAAGCTGTGTGATTTGTGGCGCGGGCACACTGTATGTGCTGGAGGATAAAATCGTCTTCCGTCATCAACCGGACGTTGAGCAACCGGAAGAATGGCTGGAGCCGGTCAGCTACGAGCTCGATACCGGCACGCCTCATACCTACACCATCGGATATCGCGCGCGACGAGTAACCATCGAGGTGGATTCTCAGCCGGTCGGCAGTTTCGAAATTGGGCCTCGACCGGGCATGGGCCAAAGAAAGCTTTCATTCGGCAACCGCTTCTGTCCAGCGCGCTCACTCGTCGCTTTCCGGGAATCATCCGGCGTAAGCCAATGGTACTCGGCGGCGCTGGAAATCTCGCAACCGTCAGGAGAGCGAATCACTTGGGAGTGGAAGGCGGCGGACGGCGTTCCTCCAAACTTCTATCAGCTGGAACGCATGTGTATGATTGACCGTGAGACCTCAGGCGACCTCGCAGAGGCCGGTTACTCGGGCTGGACCAAGATTGACGATACCACCGTCTACTGCGTCGACTACCGCCGATGCGAAGCCGAAAAGCCCTACATCGTCGGACATCAGTTACGAGTAGCAGGCTGTTGAAGAACTTTTTCCAGCAATCAGCGAGTCGCGCAGCTACTTACGGGCGCACGCGGCTCCAGAGAGCAGAGCGATCGGCCTGCTCCCACTCGTAGCGGTAGGGGTTGGAGGCACCGGGGACTTCCAGCAAGAAGATATCTCGCGTTCGAAGAAAACCGGAGTTCGCGATGTAGCGCACCGAGCCGAACGAAAGCGACGCCGCATGGAGGATCGCGTGCACATTATAGGCCTTGAGTTGCTCCCCCTGAAGCTGCTCCGTGAGGTGATTCCAGGCGAAAGCGTCGTCCGTTTCCAATGGCAGCTCCAGAATCACTCGTTTGGGCTGCAGCCGGGCCAAGGTGGCAAAAATGGCTTCGTGTGAACGGAGCTCGGCATAGACGTAATGGTAGCTTGAGCAGAAAAGAATCGTGTCGAACGGGCCTTCCGCTGCAAGTGCCGTACTGAATCCTCGACACTCGAAACGTGCGCCATCGAAGATCGGACTGGCTTTGCTGATCGTTTGAAGTACCTCGACAATGGCCGGGATCGTTTCAAGACCAAGTACCTCCCGGGCATTGCGCCGCACACATTCGAACGAGAAAAAGCCTTTATTGCAGCCGATATCAAGCACCCTCTCACCCGAAAGGTCCGGCGGCAACAGGCGAAGGATGTTCTCCGCCTTGCGAAGCGTTTTGTCACGTGGATGCAAAGCAAATGGCCTGCCCGAGCCCTCGTCGCCGGGGGAAAGCATCTCGAAATCATACCCTTGGAGATAGTCAATCGAAGCGAGCTGGTGGAATAGCAGGGAAAGGGGATCGTGTTCAGCCATTGGAACTCATATTGCTAGGTGTACAAGTTTTGCCGATTGGCGATACGTAAAATCTGCCTGCGCCATGCATAAAATTTGCCTCAGCCATGCGTAGCATCTCTCGTTCGCTAAAGGCTTGGCGCTGTGTTGCGAAACTCTTTACAGCACTCTGCTAGGCGCTCCCGTAGGCTGCAAGTCTTTTAACGGCAACCGCAAGCTCACTTTCGTCTCCCGCGTTCATCACTTGCTCGTAAAGCATCCTGATCGTTGGGGCAAGCTCAAGTCCGACAGGAGGAACAAAGCGCATCTCCTCGTCCGCTGTCGATGTCCACCACTTGGCGAAAACATGATCTCGGAATGCGTCAAAACGTGTCTGACGCTGCCAGTGGCCGACCAGCGTAGCGGCCCTGCTCAGCCAGCGCAAATACCAGTCGACTCCCAGAAGACATAGCAAAGGTCGTCGATTACTCCGCAGCACCAGATCTGTCTGCAGCAGGCACTCCAGATCGACGATACGCACCGAGTGGTCCGGGAGGAACAGCGCGTTGCTGAGCGAGAGGTCGGCCGGAAGCAAGCCACTCGGAGCGATACTTAGCCAAAGTTCGAAAAATGCCGCACGAAGCTGTCCGGTCTCCGGATTCGCCCCGATTGATTCCTCTGCCCAGTCCGAAAGGTTTCTCCCGTGCGCAACATACTCCATTTCCAAGAGCAGATGCGAAGTGCCGAAGGGGGAGTGCACACGACGGCAGTCGAAATAGCGGATTGCGTGCGGCAACTGCCTGCCGCACAGCAATTGTTCATTCAAGAATGCGGGCTCACGCCTGGGCTCCCGATAGAGCTTGAAGAGGCGCTTCTCGTCGTCGGTCTTCCAAAAGAGAGCGCTATACGAATGACGGCAGGGAAGCGCACTTTGGCTGACACCCGGTAGGGTCTGAGAGAATTCCCAGAGCAGATATTTCGATAGGGCAAGCTGGGATTCGAGAGCATGGAGCGACTCCGACCGAAGCTCTCGGGGACTGGAACATGGAGCTCGGCCGACCTTGGCACCTGCGTCGAGAAGGCGAAAAAGTATCTCTTCCGGTGGAGCGTCTTTCGAGCGGAGCTTTGCTGCGAGCTGGGCTAGGCGAATGTACCGGGAGCGAAACGCGAAGGTT
>JAGRAW010000433.1 GCA_020434415.1 Bdellovibrionales bacterium | reverse complement strand
CCATTGTCATGACGGTCCCTTCCTGATCTTGTCCGTAAAAGCGTTGAGCAGGAGTCACAGAGAAGATTGGCTCGGAAAGGCGAACAAGTCCGATGTCATCTCCCTGGCCAGCAGGAATATTGCTGCTGTATCCCGGAAACGTAAAGAATGCGGCAGCACCCACGAACTGGTCCAGGTTCTGTCCGACATTTGGAGCGAGGTTAAACTCCATTGACTGATAGTACTGACCTGGACTTGAAAACGGAACATGCCCCGCGGTCAGAACCCACCAAGGATCGATCAGCACTCCGGAGCCGGCGATCGTTTCGATGCCATTCACGGAAGTGCCGACAAACAGCCCGACAGAGCTGAATGTCGCATCCAACGCGAATTCATCCGCTTGGTTAAGTGCCGTAAAGGTATTGTATATCGCGGCATGCGCCTTCTCGGTGCCAACGGCGAACCCGAAAATGGCGAAAAATAACGCTGCACGAACGGTAGACCTGAGCATAGTCCTCTCCTTGGGAATAGAGAAACGAAACCACAACAACCACTTAAAACCCTTCAACTCTCACCCGTCTCTGGGTGGCAATGAAATGCAAAGCCGTCCAGAGCGAGGTGACGTTTCTTCCCTCTTGAGGCTCAGATCGCTGAACCTGGGGCCGGCGCCGGAGGCGCAAAAAAAGAACCGGTTTCAGACTCCGCCCTTGCGTAGCTGGTAGCACAAAACCAATTCTTTAGCAAAGTTATGAGGACATTGCTCGGGGCTGTATCGTCAACAGCCGTCGAAGGTGGCGGAAATAATGAACCAGCCCGACCCTCTCGCCGAGGTCCCGCTTGGAAGTCCGGGCGGCCGGTCCGATTTCCCACAGCCGAAGGCCGTGAAAAGTCGCGCGTTTCCCAGGCGCGGGTGCCCTATCGATGGAAAAACGCTCAGGTATTTGCAGCTAAAAGGGCACACCCCTCGTGGGCACGTCGCTCAGGGGAGTGTCCAGAGAAACAGCGGTAGTGACCGTTTGAAATCTGTGGTCTTCGGCCGAAGGAAGAAAGAGGGAAAGCAGCAACGACACACCGACGATGACACCCAGCAGAAGGGGTGACCTCAGGTCATCACCTTCCGACGACTGGAGCGTCACCGTATCCTCTCGCGGATAGGCGTCGAAAATCTCTTGGGCATCGTGCATAGTAGAGCTGTCGTCGACGAGGCCAAGGCCCTTTAGAAACCGTGCCTTAAGCCGCCGGCGGCAGCCTTGGATCACTCCAAGAGGCATCGCCCGCTGCCGGTTCGACTCACTACCAGCTCGAGTCACTGCCGGAGAGGCGGGTAGCCTCAGCCCATCTGCTGCTCGAAGCGGAGTCTCGTGTGGAGGGGCTTGGTGACTGGTTTGGTACTATCGTTAGAGGATCGGAAAAGGTGGTGGCGGCCGGCTTGGACGGGGATTTTCGTGCGCAAGCCCGTCCGGACTTCTGAAGCGTCCTCGAAAACTGCACGAAAAGTTCACGGCCAAGCGGCGGTCGCCGCATGAGGCCGAGCACGACGAAGGCACACTCTGACCTCCATCCTCGCTCGCTCATTCGTGAGAGTTCCAGGCTAGCGAACGGTCGAAGCTCGTTCGTGAAAGACCTGCCAAATTTTCCGCTTGAGGCGCTCGTAGGCGAGGATTCGCTGCGCCCGTGGGAGAGTGCCGACGGTGCTGACCACCGTGGTGGTCACTGATTCGCCGGTTACCTCGTGATACTTCGCGCGACAGCGGTTCAGATACTCGTTGATGTTCACTTCCCGGATATCTTTGACTACCTTGTAGGTCCCGCTGAGAAATTCGTTCACCAGTCCCGAGACCATCACCGTCGATGCCGCTCGCAGCCGAGTCTCGCTGGTTTGACGCCGCATGCCGGTAGCCACCTGCATTGCTTCGGCTACATGGTGTTCCGAGCAGGGTTCGCCGAGAAATCCATGAATGCCGATCATCATGCACTTGGCGATCAGCGAAGAGTCTCGCTCCGATGAGCCGAACAGGAGAATGAAGGCGCTTTCTCGTCCGGCGGGTGCGGTCCGAGCGAATTCGATAAACTCGGCAATCTCCCGCTCGGAGAACTTGTTGGAGACGAAGATGTGCTGAAACGGCTCCCCGGCAGTGAGCAAGGTCTGGGCTTCGGAAAAGCTCCGCGCATGGCGGATCTCTACGTTGGAGAGCGTCCGCTCAATGAGCCGCCGGAGCCAGTCTCCGGTGTGCCGCGCAGGCGCGACGATCAGAACGCTTCTTTCTACCCTCACGATACTACCTCTTGGAGAAGCTGCCCCCCAAAGACGCAGAGGGGGCCGACTTCAATCCCGCGCGAAGTTCTTGAAACCTGGAGTGCGCAAAAACAGAGTTCTTGCTTGCACGACCCGAAAAAGCCCCCTCCCTCCGAAATAGAGGAGGAACTTTTTCAGCAATCTGCGAGCAGTGCCTCCCCAAGGTAACGGCGGAGCGTAGTGGAAGCTGAGCCTTACTGCCGACCGGCAAGAAAATACGGCCCGGCCCGGAGGTATGAATCGGGCGTCAGGAGTCTAGATCGGTCCCGACGCCCAATGCCCGGTGTTCCGTGCTCGGTATTCAGTGTTCGGTGTTCGCTGTCAGTGCACCGAGGCGGTTCGGCGGTGGATCTCGACACGGGCCGCATTGCGTTCGAATGCAAGGCGCTGTTCAGGATAGGACTCCGGATCGAAGCGAGCGGGGTCATTGAAAAGCTGCTCGAGCTCGGCCACTTTGGCGGCAGCCTGCTGCGCATCGACCTCGTCGGCGGTCTCCGCAAGCTCGGCGTAGAGCGTGACCTTGCCGCGCTTCACTTCATAGACCCCGGAGCTCACCATGAACCAATAATCATCGCCGCCTCTGACGATCTTTACCGGCCCCGTTCCGAGCAGACCGATGAAGTCTTCGTGGTCCGCAAGGATCCCGACCTCGCCGTCGAACGCGGGGAGCACGATTTCGCTCACCTGAGCTCGGAGCAGTTCGCGCCCGGGGGTGAGAATCTCCAGACTGAATTCCTTCGACATCGAGCGTCCCCCGTGATCCTTACGCCGCCTGCTTGGCTAGACGTTCTGCCTTTTCTCGAGCCTCTTCGATACCGCCCACCATGTAGAAGGCATCTTCAGGGAGGTCGTCGTGCTTACCTTCGACCACCTCTTTGAAGCCCCGAATAGTGTCCTCGAGCTTCACGTATTTACCGGGCATACCGGTGAACTGCTCTGCTACCGAGAACGGTTGAGACAAGAATCGCTGAATTTTACGTGCTCGTTCAACGGTCATCTTGTCTTCGTCGGAAAGCTCGTCCATCCCCAGAATCGCGATGATGTCCTGAAGGTCCTTGTAGCGCTGGAGAATTTGCTGAACACTTCGTGCGACAGCATAGTGCTCCTCGCCGATGACCCCCGGGTCCAAAATGGTCGAGGTCGAATCGAGCGGGTCGACCGCCGGATAAATGCCCTGCTCCGCAATCGAACGGGACAATACGGTGGTTGCATCCAAGTGCG
>JAGRAW010000432.1 GCA_020434415.1 Bdellovibrionales bacterium | reverse complement strand
CCTCCTTTAAGCAGCTTGTTGATAAACTAGTGAATCGAACGGCTTGACCGTCCTGCGTTTTATGCGAACACAGTCCGTCGGGACTCGCGGTAGGCCCGCAATTCTTCGAGCCTTGTTGACTGCGTGTAAAATCGCAAACATTTGCCGCGTCACACCCCCATAGGGTTCAAAGGGGGAACGCCGAAACTCAAGTTCCAAGAACTGAGTCGACCGACTGACGGTCGCGAGCGAAAGGAAGTAGTGCTTGAGTTCGCGGTAGCCCCGCCGACTGATTCGCACCGACGCTTTGCCATGGTGCCCAATGGAATAGCCTCCGAAAACGATGGGAGTTTCGCGAACGTCGCGGTACTGGCGGCCTGCGGCAGCATCCGTTGCCGAGTGCAAGTGCTCAAGGAAGAAGCGGTGATATCCTGAGGTTGCCAATAACACCCAGAAACTCCTAAAGCGAAGGTATTGGACGTTGGCGAGTGGCCGCCCATCTGGTCCGATTCGTTTTGAGCGGCGGTAACGTGACCATTTACTTCGAGCAACATCAAACTTTGTCAGCAGGCGAGAGTCGTGCTCCCCAACAGCAAGACGTTGGGGAACACGACCGGTTACGTAGAAAAAGTAGCGGCGGGCGACGTAGCCGACAGCGAGTTGCTGAACAAAGCCCTCCAACGTTGTCGCCTCCCATCTGTATTCGGTGTGGACCTTCTTCACTCAGCTACCATCCTCAGGAACTATTCCGGAACGAGGGGTGTTATGGGAACTCGCAGGAGAATGTTGCACAAGAACAACCAGCCGCTCAAATTGTGTGTCGCCATCGGTCTGTATGATGGTCCGCGTGTATGTTCTTAATTAGAAGTAGCCAGTCAGAAGAAGTAGCGGCTGGAACAGCCGACAAAATTGCCTTGAGTCAAAGGAGGATGGTTTGTTTAGGGCACAAACCATCCGAAAAGCCGCAAACCTTGGTGAGCAAAAACGTCGAGAGCCACTTCTTGTTGAAGTCGCTCGTAGCTTGCTCCCAAGCAAGCGTCCACAGCAACCGCGTCACGACCGTCGACCGCCAGGTCGAATTCCGTGAAGCACGATTCACAGCTTCCGCCAGGAAGTAGCAACGGGGCCGCCGAAGCGGCCCGTTGCCGCGACCTGTCTTGGATAGGCACAAAGCCCGTCGCCACTTTCGTCGCTACTTGTGCTCGTGTCGAGCACGCCGATGGTTACCAGCCATCTTGAGTAAACGAGTCCGCACTGCCTTGCACGGAAGATTGCCAGCTGCAATCTCAAAGAACCTTCGCTCTTTACATCGTCGAGACGGACGCCTCGCTTCTACTTGCAGCACACTCCCACTCTTGCGAATTTCAAACACCTGGTAGACACCGCCAGGCACCGGGAGCTTATCCCCGGCCTCGCAAGAGCTTCCCTCATTAGTCACAGACATCGACAACAGATTCACGTCGGTAAGCGGCGTAGGCCGCAGCATCTCGTGGTTACGTGCCCGCCGCCAGGCGGGTCGCAGTTTCCGACTGCTTGCATCAAGCAGCCGATTTCGCCTTGCGAACATACAAGCTCAGGCTATCCCACCACGGGAAGTTGTTCCGGTTCGGCACCGTCTCTCTGTTGTCTGACGAGCAAGCCCTTACGGGCCTTTCATGGTATGAAGTAGAAGCATAGCGCCTTACTTCCTTTCAGAAGCAGGTCTCTATGCAGCCCTTCCCGCACCGGACGGGCACGTTTCCGCGCATCCGGCGCTCCAATTCGACTTACCCTGCAGCGCGGTACCCATGAGCGGCTGCACGACATTTGAGACAGAGCCCAACGGCTGTTTGCCGCTGTGCTGCATCTGATGTCACGCGCCCCCGCAAGGATTTTCCGCGCATGGGACGGCGATGATGCACCTCGAATACAGGCCGTTGCCCGCATCGTTCGCATAGCCCACCTGTCCGTCCTTTCGCTGTCAGTTGCGTTTCGAGGCTTCGCCCTTTGGCCCAATTCGTCATTGCTGGCGGCATTTGGTCACCGTTCCAATTGGCAGGTTTTGGGACATTCCAAATGCTGCCCGTCTTTGGCGGGACAATATTTAGAATCAGCTTTTGCTTCCCAACCTGCATGGCGAACGTTTGCAGTTGTCGCCCTTGCACGGTAACACTTTTCAACCGCCCAGACCGTTTCGCACGACGGATGACCTGCGCAATGCTCGTTTGGTGTTTCCGAGCAAGGAAGTGCGCAAATTGCCACCATGCAAAGTATGACAGACGGCTGAATACCGTTTGTGGTCCGCTGGCGAAGCGGTAATAGTTGCACCATCCCCGATACATCAAGCTGACGCGAGCCATTGCGTCAGCTTCAGGAATGTGGTGATAGCTGCAGACCTTCTCGATTTCACGGCGTATCCGCCGGAAGTTCTCATTCGGGATGGAAAAGATGGCCTTGATTTGGACTCCCTTCTTCCGCATTCTTCCTTGGATATTGAATCCCAGGAAGGTGAACTTGTTTCGCCAGTGAGTGACTGTCGTCTTTTCCTCACTGAGTTCCAGTCCAAGCGTTTTCAGTTTGTCCGCGACTTGAGCCTTGACGGCTTCAGCATCCGCTCTCGTGCCGTTAACAAGGATTACAAAGTCGTCCGCGTACCGCACGTATCCAAACTTCGCCGGATGGCGCTTGTCATAGCACGGCGTACGTTTTTGCAGCTTTTCCAGTTCTTTGACTTCCGCCAAGAGTTGTCGACGTTCCGAGCGGCAGGCACGCCGAAGTTTTACGCGACGTTTCCAAAGCTCGCGACTAGTCGTTTTATAGTCATGAGTCTTACGCGCATATGAGTCCTTCGATGTTTGCCGCCGATTCGCTCCAAGTTCCCGTACCATGAAGTCATCGAGCGCATGGAGAAAGATATTGCACAGCAGCGGGCTAATAACGCCGCCTTGCGGCGTTCCGCTGTAGGTTCTGTGGTACATCCAATCCTCCATGTATCCCGCTTTGAGAAACCTTCGAATCAGACTAAGGATTTTCCCATCCGCAACGCGGCGGCTGACCGCTTTCACTAGCTTTTCGTGTGGAATGTTATCGAAACAGCCGACGATGTCTCCCTCGACAGTCCATGATGTTCGAGGAAAATTTACCGCCACTTCACGCAGCGCCGTGTGGGTGCTTCGATGTTTCCTAAAGCCGTGAGAGCAGTCGAGAAA
The DNA here is from genome assembly GCA_020434415.1 of Bdellovibrionales bacterium. Lineage (GTDB taxonomy): Bacteria > Bdellovibrionota_C > UBA2361 > SZUA-149 > SZUA-149 > JAGRAW01. Next base: position 332 of record JAGRAW010000432.1, on the reverse strand, counting down.
ATCCGCCTCGAAAATCGGCTCCAGCAGCATTCGCAATGCTTGCTGAACAATCCGGTCTTCAATAGTCCGAATCCCGAGAGGTCTCCGCTTTCCATTGCCCTTTGGGATGTAGACCCGGCGCACAGCCTTTGGCTTGTACGTCCCGGCCCGCAATCGTTCGGACAATGCAACTATTCGGGAACAACTGATGTCGTCTGCCGTTTCGTTGTCGATACCGGCAGTGTGGCTTCCCTTATTCCCTTCAATCCTCTGCCAGGCATGGATCAGCCACTCTTTGGACGTCATGACACGCCAAAGTTTGGTGAACCGTTTACCCGGCTCGCGTTCCGACA
>JAGRAW010000431.1 GCA_020434415.1 Bdellovibrionales bacterium | reverse complement strand
GCAGAGAAGACTCGGGACCATTGATAGTGACGATCATCGCAGCACACTAGCAGACCGGTGAAAAAGCCGCTCTCGCGGCTTTTTCATTGGGCTCCGGAGCGCCCGGAAGGCGCTCCCCGGGCGCGAACAAGCGCCCGGTCCGTCCTTTTCGGGTCCATGGATGGACCCGAAAAGGACCAGACAACACGGTTCTTATTTTTATGGTCAAGCAGCACATGGCATTCTGCTCAGCTTGGCTATTCACAGTAGGTTAAATGCAGCCAACGTCAATTGAGCGGAAAGCTGCTTTCCGCGATTCTTTTTCAACAATCTGCTAGGGTGAACGGAGCTAAAGGAGCATAGCGTGGCTCAAAGTTGCGAAAGCTCCGCTTCCTTGGAGCGCCGACCGGAGGGCGTTGTCGTGTCATTGGCGCCTGACCCATCATCTGCCTGACGCTCAACCTCGAGCGCACCCTGAAGACCTTTGCCTGACTTCACCTCGGCCCCTTTCGTTGAAGTGGTACGACAACGAAGGTCACGGAACCGTTGCCCCGCAGCAATGAAACTGGTGAACAGCGGATGCGGGCTCAGCGGTCGCGACTGAAACTCCGGATGAAATTGCACGCCGACAAACCATGGATGATCGGCAACCTCGACAATCTCTACCAAATGATTGTCGGGAGACACACCACTCATCGTCATACCTGCGGCTTCCAGGCGGTCACGGTAGCTGTTGTTTACTTCCCAGCGGTGGCGGTGGCGCTCCGAAATTGTCTCCGCAGTGCCGTAGATCTTTTCCGCAAGGCTTTGCGCGCGGATGGCACAGGGATATGCTCCCAGTCGCATCGTTCCGCCGATGTCGGACACGCTCTTTTGGTGTTCCATCAGATGGATCACCATGTCAGGAGTATCCGGATCGAACTCTCCGCTGGCAGCGCGTTCGATTCCCAGTTTATGGCGCGCGAACTCGACAACTGCCATCTGCAATCCGAGACAGATGCCAAGGAACGGGACTTCGTTTTCCCGGGCGTAGCGAATAGCCTCGACTTTTCCCTCGCCCCCGCGCTTACCGAATCCGCCGGGAACGAGGACAGCATCGGCCGAGAGCAACTCCTCCGGCAGTCCTGACTTCTCGATCGCCTCTGAATCGATGTAGGTGATTTCTACGCCACACTCATTGGCGACCCCGCCGTGGATCAAAGCTTCGTTGAGGCTCTTATAGGACTCGGTCAGTTCAACGTACTTACCGACCATCGCCACTCGGACCTTGCCGTTGGCTGGGGCTTTGAGCACCGAGGATACCTTACGCCATGGCTCGAGATTAGGTGCCCCGGTCCAGATGTTGAGCTTCTCCGAGATGCGTGCATCCAGCCCCTCGTTGTGCAGGACAACCGGCAAGTCGTAAATATTCTCGACGTCGAGAGCCGTAATTACGCAATCCCTGTCCACGTTACAAAACAGCGCAATCTTGTCCTTGGCCTTTACGTCGACCGGCCGCTCGGAACGAAGAATAATAATGTCCGGTTGAATCCCGACGTTGGTGAGTTCTTTTACGCTATGCTGCGTCGGCTTTGTCTTCAGCTCACCCGCCACGCCGATATAGGGCACCAACGTGAGGTGGACGTAGAGGACGTTTTCCCGCCCCACGTCGCCGCGGAACTGTCGTATCGCTTCGAGAAAAGGTAAGCCCTCGATATCGCCGACCGTGCCGCCAATTTCTCCGATGCAGATATCGAAGCCCTTGCCCGCCGCGACCAGTCGACGCTTAATCTCGTCGGTCACATGCGGAATGACCTGCACCGTACCTCCAAGGTATTCGCCACGTCGCTCGTTGCGGATCACACTGTCGTATACTTGGCCGGCGGTGAAATTGTTGATTCGGCGCATCGTCGTGGAGAGGAAGCGCTCGTAGTGACCGAGGTCCAAGTCAGTTTCGGCGCCGTCGTCAGTGACGAAGACTTCACCGTGCTGAAACGGGCTCATGGTTCCCGGATCGACGTTTAAATAAGGATCACATTTGCAGAGGGTCACGCGTAATCCGCGACTCTCGAGAACAGCCCCGAGCGAGGCGCAGGTGAGTCCTTTCCCGAGCGAAGAAACCACTCCGCCGGTAACGAAGATATATTTCGTTGGCCGTGACCTCATAGATTTTCAAGACCCTGTCTTGAGCCGAGACCTGCCGTGCCTTCAGGACCAGTCTTCGACTGGCGACAGGTCACACTTTTCCCCCTCGCCTCAATCCGGGAGTTCTCAATTGCGAATGGGATATACCGGCAGCGGGCGACAACTCCCGGGTGAACAAGGGCTATCCATCCGCGTTGCTGGTATACCCCCGGAGGGACAACAGTTTTCAAACCAATCGCATCGATCCCCCTCGCCTCAATCCGGGAGTTCTCAATTGCGATTGGTCTCGGACACTGTCCCACAGTACCTACTCTTTGGCTAGGAAGGATTGCTTCCGCACAACGTTAAGGCAAGCAGCCGGAATTACTCCGATTCGCAAGAGCTCCTTGCCCTTGAGGCATCTCACCACCCCTTAAAAAAGGAGAATCTATATAGTTATTACCATTTCCCTGCAACTTGTCGTCTCGACTACGCGATGCTCAAGTGAGTTGGCCGGTCGAAGCAAAGACGGCTCACCCCTGCCGGGCTTGGTAGATGCGTTTGCGGCGACTTGAGGTTGCAAGCTTGCCGTAGAGCACGCCTCGGACCGTCATCAGGAAATAAAGAATCGCCAGCACCAAGGCGACAAGCGGCGCTTCCAGCAGCAACAAACCTGGTGAGCTGAAATGCATCAGCAAGCGCTCGATTAAATAAAGAGGATTTGTCGTTAGAACAAACAGCACGGTGGGTAGCACTGCTTCAGAAGACAGCAACAGGAGCGGTAGAACGAAAAGTAAAGCCGGCAGAAACCACTCGATAAAGTTCTCTTTCACGAACTCCAGGCTTTCAGCGAACAACTCCCCCATCAGTCCTCCGCGGTGATAGATCACTTCCGGAATAGGATTGAACAAGACCGTGATGAACAGGTTGATTGATGCGCGGATCCACATCGACTCCGGTCCCTTGAGCACAAAGCCCAACAGGAGATTCAGAAGAAATAGGGCGAACAAGACGCTAATGAGCGGAGAAAAGAGTTCCATCCCGCGCTCGAAGGCCTCTCGATACTGCAGGCGTTCCTTCTGCACGGCCGCAGATACCGTGGCCAGATAATTGCCCAACACCAGCGCGAGCACCATTCCCACCAGGAAGCCGCCCGCCAATCCGCCGAACATACCTGCGATTGGTGCCAGCACAGCGAACAGAAGCAGGTAACAGAAGTGCAGCCCGAGCAACCGCCAGTTCAACAGCACTCCCGCGGCCGCTTCGGTGATGGCGTCTCGATAGAGCTTCAGTGTGGACTGAACTAGTATGACCGTGTCGCTGGGCGGCATCTTGAGATAGGCTTTATCTGGGATTGTCGAAAAACGCTAGTTTTTTGCCAATCCCGGCGAGCGCAGCTCGCTCGAGCGCCGAACAAGGCG
>JAGRAW010000430.1 GCA_020434415.1 Bdellovibrionales bacterium | reverse complement strand
CGCGCACCAGGTGTCGGCGAAGGAGCACACTCTAGTCGATCGTTACCCGTACCTGAAGACCTTCACCGATGTGTTGGCGCTGGTCGAGAAAAACTATGTCGAGCCCGTTGATGTGCAGGAGCTGGTCGAAGGCGCGATAAAGGGTATGCTTCTGACGCTAGATCCTCACACTGGCTACCTCGATACGGAGATATACAAGGAACTGCAGGTCGAAACGAAAGGGCAATTCGGTGGGCTCGGTATCGAGATTACGGTAAAGGACGGCTTGCTCACGGTTGTCGCTCCGATAGAAGATTCTCCGGCGGCTCGAGCAGGAATTCTTTCGGGAGATCAAATTATCAAGATTGGCGACGAATTCTCCAAGGACATGTCGCTTATCGATGCTGTGAAGAAGATGCGCGGTTTGAAGGGAACGCCCATCACGATCCACGTCCAGCGCGAGGGGTATACGGAGCTTCTACCTGTTACTGTCGTTCGAGATGTCATCCGGGTGAAAAGCGTGCGGTCTCGACCGCTCGAGCCCGGGTTCGGCTATATCCGTTTGGCTCAGTTTCAGGAAGGTTCCGCAGATGAATTCATGAAAGCCCTTGACTCTCTCAAGGAGAGTGCGCCGGAAAATCTGTTACGAGGCCTTGTCATCGATCTGCGAAACAACCCCGGAGGGCTGTTGACCCAAGCGATTCGGGTCTCTGATCTGTTTCTCAAGGAAGGGGTCATCGTCTACACCGAGGGGCGATTGGAGAGTCAGCGGCAAAAATACTACGCGCACGATGACGGAGGAGAGCCTGACTTTCCTATAATCGTGCTTGTCAACGAGGGGTCCGCCTCGGCGTCAGAAATTGTTTCCGGTGCGCTTCAGGATCACGGTCGAGCACTTATTCTGGGACAACAGACATTCGGCAAGGGCTCGGTCCAGACGATACTCCCGATGGAAGATGGTGACGCTTTGCGGCTAACGACGGCGCTTTACTTCACCAAAAGCGGCCGTTCCATTCAGGCCCAAGGTATCACTCCGGACATCACCGTTTCTGCAAAGCGTTTCCCCCGTGATTCCGAGGAGCTGCTTGAGGAGGATGAAAAGCCGGAGCCGACGCCCGGTCAGCCAATCAAGGAACGTGATCTGCCGGGAGCGCTAAAGAATCCGAGTACACAGCAAGAGGAGCAACAGCAGCAGAGCAAGACGCCGACACCGGAGTCGGCCGAAGAATCACTGCGAATCGGATCTCGATCCGCGATGGAGGCTGATCTGCCGACACTGTTGAAAGAGGATCCTCAGCTCGACGAGGCCCTGCGATTGCTAAAGACTTGGCATGTGTTCAAAGGCAAGCCCACGGTCGAGGCCAAACAACCGTCAGGTGAGGCAGGGAGTGGAGCACCGGCTTAGCTTGTTGTCGGCTTGTGACGCAGGTCGGTGATAGGAACCCGCCGTCGGGCAAAAAACAGCGGTTGGATCTTTTGCTCGTCGAGCGAGGCCTCGCTGAAACGAGGACCAAAAGCCGTGCGCTGATCATGGCTGGTGAGGTGCTTGTCGACGATGCTCCTTGCGACAAGCCTGGTACTCTCGTTTCACCAAACTCCTTCGTGCGGCTGCGGAAGGCGGGTTCGCGTTTCGTGGGTAGGGGCGGGGAGAAGCTCGAAGGTGCCCTGGACGCTTTCACGCTCGACGTTACGGGGGTTGTCGCTGTGGATGTCGGTGCTTCTACCGGCGGCTTTACTGATTGTTTGCTGCAGCGCGGCGCCAGCCATGTCTACTGCGTAGATGTCGGCTACAATCAACTTCATCCACGCCTGAGAAATGACATTCGAGTCGATGTGCTCGAACGCTTACACGCCAAGGATCTCCGTTCAGAGCTGTTTCAGGTTGCCCCGGATTTTGCCGTCATTGATGTGAGCTTTATTGGCTTGAGAAAAGTGCTGCCGTTTATTGCTGCGGTGCTTGCACCGAGGGCGCGTGTCGTCGCTTTGATAAAGCCTCAGTTTGAACTGGAGCCGGAGCATGTGGAGAAAGGCGGCGTTGTTCGTGACAGCGCACTGCAGAGTCGTGCAATCGATACTGTGCTGGATGCAGCGACGGTGTTGGGGTGGGTCAGCGGCGGTGTCGTGCCGTCAGTGCTTCGCGGAGAGAAAGCAGGTAATCAGGAATTCTTTGCGTTCTTCACGGTCACGCCCGACAGGTCGTGATGCTGCTCTCTCCATCGAGGGGATCTGGCTTTGTCAGCGCGCGGAAGGTCTCTTGTTAGAATCTGTTAGAGTTCCGCAACAAGTGAGAGAGGCGTTTCGCTTGGTGCTCGGCGCGCGAGCTCTGCGAGTGCTTCGCGATAGCCTTGTTCGATCAGCGCATCGATATACTGCGGGTGAAGTGCCACGTAGGACATCACTTCATAGGCGAGACTTTCTCCCATTTTGTGTTTGAGAATCCTGAAGATGGGCCAAGTCGGTCCTAGTGCGAGGATAAAGTCTCTTCGAGACGATCCGACCGCGTGCTTGAGCAAAGGGCCGAATGCCTCACGATTGGAGCATTCCAGCATCCGTGTCGGGCAAAGGCAGTAGGTTGTCTGTTCCGCGGGTACTTCCCAGGTCGGGCGCGTATAGTGCGGTTGGCCGTAGTGATCGAACCACCACCGCCGTCCCGACGCATCGATCAAAATAAGTTCATCTGAGCCAAGGCGCACAGCCGGGTCTACGGGAATGTTGTCGCAGATGCCCCCGTCAACGAGGCGAACTTGCCGAGTCTCGATATTGAGATCGACAGCCGGAAGCACCGAGGGAAGCGCGGCCGAGGCGAAGCCATGTTCCGCTGTCAGCTCTTGCACCTGCACGAGGTCGAAGCTCGAGCCTTTGAGAAGCGACGGATCGAGCTCCGGTCCGGCGCAGGTAAGCAACATCGGCCGGCGACGTTCTCCCTCAAGCGTGGTCATTACCGCGATGGCGTCCCCCCGGGGCAAGAGCTCACTTCTGAGACCGTTAAAATCGGCAAGCACCGAATTGACCCGTTCGCGGAGTGGCGTCGGATCGAAAATCGAGACATCCGATGCGCAAGGCCCCGGCGCACTGTAGCGGAGGACGGCAACCTGTACGGCTCGCAAGAAAGAACGAGAAATAGAGCCGCGGAACGTGTTGGCGTAGGTACGCTCTCGCCAAAGCGACTCCAATACTTCTATCGCCGTTCCGATGCCGGCGCTCTGACATGCTCCCAGTACGATGCCGTTTATCGCGCCAAGGCTACTGCCGACGATGACATTGATTCTTTGATTGCGGGTCGCCAGCGCAGCGCGTAACGCCTTCAATACTCCGACTTGGTAGGCCGCGCGCGAGCCACCGCCGGAGAGGACTAACCCCAGGTGGCGGGCCGTAGCAATGCTATTGGTGTGAGTATGGCTCGAAGTGGAAAGAGGTGTGTTCAGACTATCGCTCATTGCTCCTTTCGGCGACCGCAGGTGCCGGCGGCGAAGCGTCGCCAGTACTCGATCTATCGGCGAAGAAGGTGTGCTTCTTTAGGAGTTATACTCCTAACAGC
>JAGRAW010000042.1 GCA_020434415.1 Bdellovibrionales bacterium | reverse complement strand
GAAGATTGCCTGCGGCAATTTCCCACCTTCGCAATGACAATGAGGCGGCGACCGTTCCTGTCGTGACAAGCCACTTTCGGAATGACAATGGTGAGGTGACGGTTGTTCCTATCAGTGGCAAGCCACCTTCGCACTGACAATGGTGAGGTGACGATTGTTCCTATCGTGGCAACCCACCTTCGCGATCTTGCTTGGTCCGGACGGACTGAACAGCCCGAAGAGCAGCGACGTTTACAACGCTCCGCGCATTGCCTTCGCAGCGGTTGTGAACGCGCCCGGGTTGAATCCCTCTTCGTCTTTCAGGGTGTCGTAGACGGCGTCGATCTTGGACTGGAATTTCTTCCCGCTGGGGTCGATCGCCGCGCTGAGCGCCGAGAAGCCCATGGCGCATTGTTCCGCAACTTCGTAAGGCGGAAAGGCTGTGTCGCTGCAATAGCCTGCTAATTGGCGTAGGAGTTGTGACGCCACCGACTCTTTGAAGCTTGCCGAGTTTACCAGCGAGCTAATCTTGCCGTCGAGCAGTGACTTGAGCTGTCGCAAGGATCCTTCACCTTGTCCGCTGGAATATGCTTTATGCAGACCGGCAAGCACCCCTTGATATTCCTTGGCTAACCCCGCATCGAGGGCCTCCAGGCCTTGGGCAACCATGACGAGACTGGAGCGGTTGAGGTGGAGTTCTCCCGGATGACCTCCGTAACTGCGACTCTTCCATTGATCTTCTTTCAAGCTGTGGTGGCAGTTGTAGCAGTAAAACGCACTCAGTTCGGGCATGGCTCCGAACTTGCCGCGCTTGGGGGAAAGCAGTGTAGCCAGCATCTCAGATGACCGCTCAACCTGACCCGCCATCCAAGCTCGAGCCGAGTTGTAGGGTGCCTTTCGAGCGACATAATCCTTATCGATCTCCCAGTGGTTGGGTTGTAACACCCCGTAGGTGTCCAGTTCATAGGTCAATCTAGGGTGACCCGCACCAATGAGGCGGTGATCGACGTATTGATTGTCCGTCCCCTGATGACACTCCAGGCAGACCTTTGCACGTTCTTCCATGGAGACGAGGTCGATCATGCCGAGCTTCACGTTTGCAGCATGAGTCGACGTTCTGGCGGTATGCGGTTGAAGGTACTTCTCCGCAGCGCCGTGACATGATTCGCACCCGACGCCGTCCTTTAGGCGGAATTTGGGTCCTCGCAGTGAGGCATTCGGGACATACGTCGCGTGACATTTCAGGCACAGCTCCGCGCTTTGCGGGTCACCGATACCGAGGTGCTGCGCTATTTTTTTCGAGTCGGAGTTGCTGAGAACCGCGAAGGCTTGAGAATGAGCTTCATGCTTGTACCAAGTGGTGTACTCGTTCTGAAGTACATTGGTCGCAGTACGGGGGGAAACACTGCCGTGGCAATTTGAAGAGGCGCAAGTGGCGACCCCCATCACCTTATTTTGAGCCAAGGTGCTTGCTGGAATGACGAAGCAACTCAGGGCGGCGAGGATCATCGTTAGGGAGAGGCGGTTCATGGGTGCTAGCATTCCGTATTGTGCCGATCGCTGACGCTGAAACTGCTGACTTTCGTTTTGGATACCAGACAACACAGGGAGCGGTCACCCTGAGAAGTAAGTTCGCCCCTCTGGCTGACACGCAGCCGGGCGACCGTCTTGACCGCCATTACCCCGCGGTTTTGCCCAGCGGATATTTATTACGCTCGTATCCCCGGGTTTGGCATCGATATCAACAGCTAATCGATTGCATCACACGGCAATGCGATTCGGCGAAGAATTCGCGAGCGATGGGCGCTTGCTCGGTATGTCGAGCAGCTATCGGCGTAGGCAAGCTTCTTGATGCCTGTCTCTGATCCGAGAGATGCAGGTATAAGCTTGGCTCCTCAAGTGGTTATATGCTTTTCTACGGTTCGACAACGGTATGGCGGAACACTTCGAAATTGCGGTCATCGGCTCCGGCCCAGGCGGCCTCGGCGCGGCAACTAATGCTGCGAAGCATGGCCTTTCTCACGTACTGATCGAGAAAGCCGAGCTGGCAAACACCATTTACGACTATCAGCTACGTAAGCTCGTCATGGCGGAACCGCGGCGTCTTCCGTTGCGGTCCCACGTTCCGTTCGAAGAGGGAAGCCGAGAAGAGGTCCTTGCCGGGTTTCAGAAAGCGGTCGAAGAAACCGGCGTCAACTACCTCAAAGCCGAGGTGAACAAAGTCACCAGGGAAGGGGATACGTTCCTAATCGGGTGCACAAACGGCCAACAGTTTACTGCGAAGCACATCGTGCTCGGCATCGGCACCATGGGAACGCCGCGGAAGCTTGGGGTCCCGGGGGAAGATCTGCCGCACGTCGCGTACACCCTGGCTGATCCTGACGCCTTCAACGGTATGGACATCATCGTTGTCGGTGCCGGTGACTCCGCTATCGAGAACGCTCTGGGGCTGGCCGACAAGAACTCGGTCTCGCTACTCAACCGTTCGGGCGAGTTTCCGCGAGCCAAAGACGCGAACCGCGCCAAGATTCTCGAAGCGATCGATTCAGGAAAAGTGCGTTGCTTCTACAATGCTGCCATCGCACGGGTAGAGCCGGAACGCGCCTTCCTAAGCACTCCGGACGGAGAAGTCGAGGTTCGCTGCAATCACATTATCGTACGTGCTGGCAGCATCCCTCCGCGGAAGTTTGTCGAGGGCATGGGGATCAAGTTTCCCTCGTCCGATCTCAATTCCTTTCCGTCGGTCAACGACCGATACGAAAGCAACGTCCCGAACATCTTCATTATCGGCGGCCTGATTGGCTACCCGCTGATTAAACAAGCGATCAACCAAGGCTACGAAGTAGTCGAACATATCCTCGGTAACGCGGTAGAACCTGCCGACCAGGTGATCATCGAAGAGGTGCTTGGGCACCTTCCCGGGGATGTGAACGCGAACTTGGAGATGATTCGTAAGAAGCTGCGGCTTTTCAGCGAGCTTTCCAAGCCGCAGTTTCGAGAACTTATCGGCGACTCCAAAGTGCATGTGGTCGAGCAAGGCGACGTCGTCTTCGAGAAGAACGACTACACCGATACATTTTGGAATGTGGTGACCGGCAGCGTCGGGGTTGAAATGCCTGACGATCCGAACAAGATGTTCAAGCTCGGGCCTGGAAACTTTTTCGGCGAAATGGGACTGATCTCCGGTCGACGTCGTACGGCGACGGTACGTGCGCTGGAGAAGTCGATCCTCATCGAGACCAAGCGCAACCAGATCTTGAAGCTGATGAGCTCGGTGCCGTCCGTCAAGGATGCCGTCGATCAGGTGTTTTTCCTACGGGCGCTCAAGACCTCGATTTTTCCGGATGCCGATCCGATCTTTCTGGCCGAATTGACCCAACGAGCAGAGCGCGCGAATTTCCAAAAGGGCGACGCGCTGTTCGCTGAAGGCGATCAGGGGGATTACCTCTACATCATCCTGAAGGGGTCGGTGAAAATTTCCCGTAAGAACGTCGATGGCGTCGATGTGGCGCAGACGTATCTCGCCGCAGGCAATTACGTCGGCGAGATGGCGCTGGTGACGGAGGAGCCGCGCACCGCGACGGTGACTGCTGTGGTGCCGTGTAACACGTTGCGGATCGCGAAAGAGGATTTTCGCGATTTGTTGGAGCGAAACCCCGAAACTCGCGAAAACGTGATGCGGCTCATCGCCGAGCGACAAATCGAAAACATCACGTCAGCCCGGGATGCAGCGTCGGCGCAGGCGCTCAATTTCGTACTTTCCGAGGGCGTAAGCGATGCGGATAACGTGCTGCTTATCAACTCAGATCTTTGTATCGGCTGTGACAACTGTGAAAAAGCGTGTGCTGCGACTCATAAGGGGTATTCGCGTCTCGACCGCAAGGGCGGCAAGAGCTTTGCGGCGATTCAGCTGCCGATTTCCTGTCGCCACTGCGAAAACCCTCTGTGCATGCTCGACTGTCCGCCCGATGCGCTTGAGCGGAAGGCTGACGGCGAAGTTGTCATCAAGGAAAACTGCATTGGCTGCGGAAACTGTGTCACCAACTGTCCGTATGGGGTGATACAACTGGTCTACGACAAGCCCCACGGCTTCGACTTGTTAAGCTTGTTCGGCAAGAAAAAGAAGAAGGAAAAGGGGCCGGCAAAGGCAGCTAAGTGCGATTTATGCGAGAAGCTGGAGAGCGGTCCCGCGTGTGTGCGGTCGTGCCCGACGGGAGCGCTGCTCCGCGTGAATCCCACGGATATGATGCGCCTGCTCATCAATCGGGAGGAGACGTCTATTGGCTAGAGAGACTTTCCTCAGCTACCGCTCGTACGTGTGGTTCTGGCTCTGCTTCTTCGCCTTGCTGGCGATGACCGTCGTTTACCTGCTCGATGATCCCATTGGCGGGAAGAATGGCGGCACAATAGTCGGCTATACCTACGGCGGCATCGCAACTGCAGGGATCCTGTTCCTGATGTGGTACGGGATTCGTAAGCGAGCATATTTTTCCGCACGAACGACACTTAAAGGCATTCTCTCCGCGCATGTGTGGATAGGGATCGCTCTAATTTTCGTTGTGCCGCTTCACAGCGGGTTCAGCTTCGGCATCAACGTGCACACACTCGCCTACGTGCTGATGTTGCTGACAATCTTTAGCGGCATTTGGGGAGTCGCTATGTACCAGCGCCTCCCCTACGAGATTCAGTCGCAACGCGGAGGCGGAACGCTGAAGGTGCTCATGGAGCAGGTCCGCTCCATCTCCGCCGATATCAACCGCATGGCCGCGTCGGACGGCGGCAAGGGGGCACCGAAAAGCGATGCCTTTCTTCGCATGCTTCAGCAGTTGGACTTCGTCTACCAGCCGAGTCTTTGGAGGAGCTTACGGCGTAAGAATCCGGAACCGATCGAGCGCCGCAGCATGGCGGATTCTTTGAGCTCGCTTCCGATCGAGGAGCAGGAAGACGGTCTGAAGCTGATTGGCCTGCTCAACAAGAAGCGGGAACTCGTCGGGCGCGCCCAAGAGGAAGCTCGTGCGCTGACGTGGGTTCGAATTTGGCTGTACCTGCACTTGCCCGTGTCGTTCGGTTTGATCGCGGCGCTCGCAGTTCATATTTTTTCCGTATTTTTCTATTGGTAGCAGGCGTCGATGGCTTTCCGTTACGTCACCGAGACGGTCAACAAGAACGGTTCCAAGGAGACTTCCCTCAAGGAGCTGGATCAATCAGAGATCCTGCTCGGGCGAGGTGCCTCAAGTGACATTCTTCTCACCGGGAGACTGGTCTCGCTGCGCCATGCCCAGCTCGTCGTCGGTGCAGAGTCTCTTACCATTCAGGATCTTGAATCGCTGAGCGGTGTTCGAGTCAATGATCAGCTGATCACCAAGGTAGAGCTGCACCGGGGTGACGTCGTCAAAATCGGGAATTACACCTTTACCGTAACTCGCGACGATGGGGTGTGGGGGGTCCTTGAACGCCGAAGTGACCTGGCCCAAGAGGAGGACGCGGAAGCAGTCATCGACGGGCAGGTAAAAAAGCTCAGCTTTCAATCGTATATTCCAAGCTTCACGGTCCTATCCGTCATTCTGTCTCTTGTCGTCGTAGGATTCTTTTTCGCTGCGCCGCTTTCCGGCACAAATATCCGTTCCTGGAATTCCGGACCGATATCGAATGCTCACAAGATGATCGAAAACGACTGTGGGCAGTGTCATGCCGAGGCGTTCACTCGCGTTCGCGATGCGGAGTGTATGGCATGTCACAGTATGAGCGACCATGCGCCGTCGTTGCCCGCGTTGGTCGAAAAGCATCCAACGCTGGGTTTCCGTTGTGCCTCCTGTCACATGGAGCACAACGGCGATGCCGGGATCATCGCCACGGATGTGAAGCTGTGCGCCGATTGTCATGGTGGACTTGATTCTTTGCTGCCCGGGACAGGCACCCCGGAGATCCCCTCGTGGCATGCGCATCCTGAATTTCGGGTCTCGGTGCCGCAGCCCGTTGGGGCGGAGCAGCCGTTCAAGAAAGTGTCGCTGGATGCCTCGGATCTCAGTGACCCGACAAAGCTAAAGCTGAATCACCAAATCCATCTCGAGCCGGATCTTGCCGGAAGAGATGGACTGGTCACGATGCAGTGCCAAGATTGCCATGAGCCGACGGACGACTTGCATGAAATTAAGCCGATCAATTTTGAGCGGCATTGTTCCGACTGCCACAGCTTGGAGTACGACGAGCGTTTACCGGGTCAATCGGTGCCGCATGGGTCTCCCGACGTTGTATACAATTATTTGTATGCACAGTACGCTCAGCTCTTCCTACGCAAAGAGGGAGTTGAGGAAGAGCAGCCTAGTTCACGAAGACGGATGCCGGGGCGAACTGAAGCGCGTTTGCCGGACATCGAATTCTCTCGTGCTTCAGTGAATGAACAAGCTCGCAATACTGAAGAAGCGCTCTTCACGCGAACTGCCTGTCATCTCTGCCATTTCGTAACCGATATGCCGGATGCGGGAGCCGGAGAGAGCAGGTATGCAGTCGAGAGTCCCGCCATACCGCAGAAATGGATGCCTGATTCGACGTTCAATCACGGTGCTCACCAGGAAGTTTCGTGCGAGTCGTGCCACGTAGACGTCAGAAAGTCAGAAAAAACAACTGACCTCCTCCTCCCTGGCAAAGAAAACTGCTATCAGTGTCACGCAGAGGCTCATGTGGCTGGAAAGGTTGACTCCGCTTGCGTGACCTGTCACTCGTACCACAAGCCGTTGGTCATGGAAGAAGATAAAAAGCGTACGATCGAGCGGATATTGATGACTCGATCCGGTAGTTTTCAAGCAAGCGCAAGCAGGTCTTCGGTTGGTGAAAGCAGGCCGCAGGGTAGCGAAAGCAGGCCGCAGTAAGCGCAAGCAGGTCTCGAAGTAAGCGAAAGTAGGGATGCTCATTGATAGTCGGCATTGAGCGCCCGAGCTGTTGTGAAGTGGTCACACTGTGTCCGCATGTGCGACTCGATATAGTTGGCGTTCTTTAGAAGGAAGCGTTCTCCATATATGAGGACGCGCTCTAAAATTAGCGTCCGGTACCTGAACTGAGGCATTCAGGCCTGGATCGAGAGCGCCAAACGGGGTAAGCAAGCAAAGAACTAAGGGATGCACCAGTGAGAGATCGAGGCAGAGAACTTCTAACGCGTGTCGCAGTTGCAGCAGTACTGTTCAGTTTGAGCGCTTGCGGTGGCGGTGGCGGCGGCGGGGACAGCTCAGACGGGCCGGTCGGGCGATCCGGTTTGGATGCGGCGAACTTCGATTGTGACGGAAGTTGTCCTAACGAGCGGCTTAGCGATAGTGATGTCGCGTTTATCCTGCAGCAAGCAGTGACGGGTGCTCAGCAGCTTGGCGTTGCAGCGACAATCGCTGTCGTCGACCGAGTGGGAAACGTCCTCGGTGTGTATCAGATGGACGGCGCCCCAACTACGACCACCATCACCGGTCAGCGCGCTGGCCTTATCGGCGGCCTCGAGGGGATCGATGTGCCTGCTGTCCTCGCAGCGATATCCAAAGCGGGCACGGGCGCGTTTCTCAGTAGCCAAGGCAATGCCTTCGGTACCCGAACCGCGAGCCAGATTGTTCAAGAGAATTTTGGTCCAGGCGAAGGCTTTCAAGCCGGCGGCCCCCTGTTCGGCGTGCAGTTCTCGCAACTGCCCTGCAGCGATGTACCGAATCTTGCGCCGGAATTTGCTGCCGGCCTCACCGTTGGAGCAGGACAAACTGTCGAGGCCGGTCTGGTCGGGCCGCGTCCGCTACCGCTGGGTCTCTCTGCGGATTCAGGAGGAATCCCGCTCTACAAGAACGGGGACATGGTGGGCGGTATCGGTGTTGAGTTCGACGGCCTCTATACGCTCGATCTTAACGTGCGGGATACGGACAACTCGTTGGAAGAGCGGGTGGCAATGATTGGCACGCTCAACGGGTTCGAAACACCTTCCGACCGAGCGGCTGACAAGATATTCGTTCTCGGCAAGTCGCTACGATTGACCGACATCAGTTACAGCGACCTCGGTCCGCTGCCGGAAATTCTCGCTGAATTGAATCCCGCAAACATTGTCTCGGTGCCTGGGTTCTTTGGCGGCGTTCTGAGAACGGGTGCGGTGTTCGGCGATCCGAGTTCGGGTATTGCTCGAACCGAGAGAGCGGGAATACCGGCGGCAGTACTGGTCAATGGCGCCGGAGCACCACGTTTTCCTTCGCGCGACGGAACTTCCCTGGGAGGGCTCGAGCTCAAGGCAAACGAAGTCGAGGCTCTGTTGGATTCCGCGATTACGACTGCCTTTCGAGCACGTGCCGCAATTCGCACTCCTCGTGATAGCCAAGTCCATGTGTCCATCTGGGTCGTCGATACTCAGGGTAACCAGCTTGGTTTTGTCCGCACTTCAGACGGGCCGGTCTTCGGGATCGATGTCGCCCTGCAGAAAGCGCGGACTGCAACTTTCTTCAGCTCCGCCGGAGCAGGCGATGCTCTGATTAGTGGTGGCCAAGGCGGTTATGTTCTCCGGGCTCGGGAACTTCTCGGACCGGATGCGTTAACCGGCACTCATGCGTTTGCAGACCGCTCCGGGGGCAATCTTTCGCGACCGTTTTTCCCTGACGGGGTGCAGGGGAATCCTCCGGGACCGTTCTCGTTGCCGTTCCCTGGCAGCGAGTTCGCCGTGGGAGCTACTTCTACCTGGAGCCCATTTAACACTGGACTCCAACTGGACTTGATTCTTCCCCAGGTGGCAGCGCCGCTTAGCGGTACCATTCCGTTCGGTTGTGCTCCGGCGCTAGGCGGACTTGGGCGTAACGGCATTCAGATATTCCCAGGTTCTGTCCCACTGTTCCGTGGCACCACCCTGATCGGCGGCCTGGGGATAAGTGGAGACGGGATTGATCAAGATGATTTGGTCGCCTTCTATGGAGCGAGCCGGTTGGGACTTGACGCAGCAGGCCATCCCGATGTCGGCGATCCCGACCTCGGATTCAATGCGCCGCGTGAAATTCGGGCAGATACTATTATCCCCAACGTCCCCCATACGAGGCTGAGATACGTAAATTGTCCCGAAGCGCCGTTTCGCGGGAGCAACGAACAGAATGTCTGTGACGGGCTATAAGAGGAAAGGTCGGCATGAACCAACTGATCAAAAGCAGACTCGGCTGGCTGCTTTGTGCAGTGTGTTATCCGCTTGTGGTGGGTGGCTTCCCACAGCAGGTCGGAGCGGAGGATTTTCCGCGTAAATCAGCGACACTGCGCAGGCTGGATTGGCAGAGCGAGGGAAGCGACAAGCGAGAGGTAGGTAGTTCCATTAGTCGCCCCCTTGTTGCGGACAAGACTCGTACTTTAGGCGAGCAGCTAATCGTAGCTCCGAAGGACGCCGAACAGCCAATGCAGTTGGCTCAGGTTCGTCGCCGGAGGCCCGGGTCGGAAGAGCCGCGGCGCCGTGAACGTCGTGATGCTCCCGAGGAGAGTATTCCTGCCGCGACGACTGTTCAGGAGGCAGAGCGGAAGCGAGAGGAGATTTATCAAAATCTTCCGTCGGAGAAGCCCATTCCTCCTACAGGCGATGAGTTCATTACCACGCCCGATCGCTGGACGATGATCTATAAGGGGCGATGGTACGATCCCTATAACCAAAACATTCTGAAAGGCGACCTGCGTCTGTTTGGAGACTATGGAGAACCATGGTTTCTCGAACTCACCGGGATCTCGGACTCGCTTTACGAGCGTCGCGGTGTGCCCACCCCGGTTGGATTACAGAGCACGAATGATGCCGAAGACACGGACGTATTCGGAGATTTCGAGCAAGACTTCTTCAATCAGAATCTGATTTTCGAAGTGGCGCTAATCAAGGGGAACACAACGTTCAAACCGCAAGACCTCGAGTTTCGAATTGCGCCAATCGTGAACTTCAACCACGTCAACCTGGCGGAAGTTGGTGGAGTTCGCGCTGACCCCGCGCGGGGCACGCATCGTGACGATGCCCATGTGACGCTCCTCGAAGCGTTTGTCGACTATCACCTTGCCGATATCAGCGACCGCTACGACTTCATTTCGTCTCGCTGGGGTATTCAGCGTTTTCAGAGTGATTTTCGTGGATTTATCTACGCTGACGAGCAGCCGGGGGTCCGTTTCTTCGGAAACTGGGACAACAACAAATGGCAGTACAATCTTGCGTATTTCCACCGCCTGGAGAAAGACGCCAATGCGCTGCTCAACAAGCTATTCGAATCGAGGAAGGAGAACGTCGTTATCGCGAATGTCTACCACCAGGATATCCCGGTGTTGGGCAATACGGTGCAGCTAAACTTCATTTACCACGACGATACATTCGGCGACGATGGCAGCAATTTCGACGAAAACAACTTCCTGACGGTCCCGTCACCGATCGGCACTGAGCGACCGAACAACCTGTACACCTACTACACCGGTTTCACCAGCGATGGGCACTTTGGTCGGCTGAACGTCAACTCGGCGCTGTATTGGGTCACCGGTAGTGAGAAACACAATCCCATTGCCGGGAGAGGGGTAGACATTAATGCCTACATGGCAGCGCTTGAACTGTCGGTCGATATCGATTTCATCCGACCTAAGGCGTCTTTCTTCTGGGCTTCAGGAGATGATGATGCATTCGACAGCGACGCGGAAGGCTTTGATGCCATCTTCGATAACCCGGTCTTCGCCGGGGGAGACAACACCTATTGGCAGCGGCAGGGAATCCCGCTTATCGCCGGCGGCGGTGTCGCTCTGACAGATCGCCTCAGTCTGCTCGCGGATTTGCGGGCCGGGAAGCCCCAAGGGCAGTCCAACTTTGTCAATCCGGGTATACGCATTTACAACGTCGGGGTCGACATCGACGTCTTGCCGGAGTTGATTCTCGAAAACAACGTGAACTACCTACAGTTCGATCAGACGGACGTGCTCGAGACCGTCAGGCAAGACGGCAGCATCGATCGCGAGATTGGCTGGGATTTAAGCACGGCTGTGCTGTATCGCCCGTTCCTGAACAACAACGTCCAGCTTCGTGCCGGTTACGCCGCGTTGCTTCCCGGCGACGGTCTAGAGAATCTCTACGGGGATCGGACGTTGTATCAATTCTTTACGAATCTGATTCTGCTCTATTAAGGAGACGAACCATGCAAGGCGGCATGCATACCTTGAACAGTCACCGCTCGGTGGCGAACGTTCGTCACGCACCAGGAATCGACGGCGTCGGTGATTCCACTCCATTTTTCACGCTACCCGTTCGAGGAGGGACGATGCTCGTGCGTCACACGCTAGGCGTCATTGCGCTAGCAGCGCTTTACGTTTGTTCACCGCTTTCGGCCTCAGCCGAGGACTTCAGTGTTCCTTATCAGCCCGTCGCACGGATGTCGGTCGAGGAAATGGACGCGGCAAGTGTCGGTTGTAAGGACTGCCACAGCCCGACCGATGCACCGACCATGCACCACACTCCCGGCGTTGTCGTGGGCTGTGCCAACTGTCACGGTGGGGATCCGAAAGTGCGGGCGGGTGGGTTGAAGAAGGGCACGCCCAAATACGATGCCGCGAAGCAGCAGGCCCACGTGCAGCCGGAGAATCCGGACTGGTGGCCCACCTCCGCTAACCCGGAGCGTCCTTATACCAAGACGCTAAAGGAATCGTACGATTTCGTCCGGTTCATCAATCCAGGTGACTTGCGGGTTGCAAACGAAACCTGCGGTGCCTGTCACGCAGCTACCGTTCGCGCCGTGCGAAAAAGTTTGATGACCACATCGGCTATGTTGTGGGGAGGAGCGTCGTATAACAACAATATCCTCCCCTACAAAAACTACATTCTTGGCGAAGGATATGACAGGGATGGACAGCCGGTCACGATCAAGACGGTGCCGGAGCCGGATGAAGAAGGGAAGGCGAGAGGGCAACTTTCGCAGTTGATTCCCCTTCCGCAGTGGGAGGCTATTCCCGCAGCCGACAACTTCCGAATTTTCGAACGAGGCGGTCGCTTCGTCGAGTCTCAGTTTCCGGAAATCGGCCTTCCGAATCCCCTGGAGCTCCCGGGGAAGCCTGACGTGTTACAGTCGAACCGAGGTCGCGGCACCGGATCGAGGATCGCTGTTCCTGTGATCAACATTCACAAGACCCGCTTAAACGACCCACATCTGTCGTTGATGGGAACCAATGATCATCCGGGAGACTATCGTCACAGCGGCTGTTCGGGCTGCCACGTCGTCTATGCAAACGATAGAAACTGGTTCTCTTCCGGTCCCTATGCCAAGTACGGTCACGAAGGAAAATCCTTCTCCGCCGATCCGACCATTCCGAAGGACGAGTCAGGTCACCCGATTCGGCATGAGTTCTCCCGCGGGATTCCGACCTCCCAGTGCATGGTCTGTCACATGCACCAGCCGAATATGTTCGTTAACACCTACCTTGGCTTCACCATGTGGGACTACGAAGCGGATGCTCCGTTCATGTGGCCCAAAGAACAGCGTTACCCGACCCACGAAGAGATGTTCACGTCGCTGGATCACAATCCTGAAGAGGCGGCGACGCGCGGTCTATGGACCGATCGAGAGTTTCTCAAACGGGTCAGTGAACTCAATCCGAAGCTGAAAGACGGCCAGTTTGCCGACTATCATGGCCACGGTTGGAACTTCCGCGGGATCTTCAAGAAGGATCGCGAAGGCAACCTGCTTGATGCGAAAGGCCATCTGGTCAGCCACGACGATCCCGACAAATTCAAGAAGGCGGTCCACATGCAGGACATCCATGCCGAGAAAGGGATGCACTGCGCTGATTGCCATTTCGCTCAGGATAGCCACGGTGACGGCCATATCTACGGTGAGGTCGCGCAGGCGGTCGAGATTACCTGTAAGGACTGTCACGGAACCTCCGCGAAGAAAGCGAACCTGATGACCACCGGGCCGGCATCGAAGACGCAATCGCATGACCTGCGTCTCCTGCGAACCCCATTTGGCGACCCCCGTTTCGAATGGCGGGGAGACGAGCTATATCAGCGTTCGGGGCTGGATCCGAACCTCGAATGGCGAGTGAAGCAAGTAGTCGATACCATTACGCCGGGCAGTGCCGACTACAACGAAAAGTCGGCGCGAGCGAAGTTGGCGAAGAAGCTCGGGAAGGGTGATACCAAGCCGTCGTTCGCAACGGTCGGTGCTTCGGAGGAGCATCTCGCTCACGCGGACAAGGATATGGCGTGTTTCACCTGCCACACGTCATGGACGACCAGCTGTGGCGGTTGTCACTTGCCGATTCAGGCGAACTGGAAGCAAAAGTCGAAGCACTATGATGGCAAGCAGACCCGCAACTGGGCGAGCTACAATCCGCAAGTTGCGCGTGACCAAATTTTCCAAATCGGCCGTCACGGGCCAGCCAAAGATGGCCAGATTGTGCCGATCCGATCCTCTAGCGCTCTAGTGTTGAGTTCCCAGGATATCAACCGGCAGAAGATTTACATTCAACAGCCACCGGTATCGGCGGGAGGCTATAGCTCACAGGCCTTCGCACCGCACTTCCCGCACACCGTGCGTACGTCGGAGACGAAGGACTGCGCGGACTGCCATGTCTCCGATAAGAACGATAACAACGCCATCATGGCGCAGCTCCTGTTGCAGGGAACGAACTTTGTCAACTTCATGGGCTACCACGCCTATGTGGGGACCGGACCCGATGGTTTTGAAGCGGTACAGGTAACTGAGTGGGATGAGCCGCAGGCGGTTATCGGCAGCTACCTGCATCGCTATGCGTATCCGGATTGGTTCAATAACCACCAAGATCGCGACTTGGAACTTCAGACCAGCCACCACCATGGTGTGGGCGTCGGAGTGCCCAATCCCTTTGCCGGTGGCGCAATAAACCGCGTGCAGCTTCGTGGAGAGTATCTCTACACGAGCGCCGGCACCGGCGGGTTCAGAGTCTATGATGTCGCCAACATCGCGAATAAGGGATTCTCGGAACGCGCGGTCACCGCACCGTTCTCGCCGCTCGGTCATGACACCCATGTGGCGACCGCGAATGCGACATCGTTCGCGCTGCCGACGAACCAACCGGTGGCACCATTCCTGAAGCAGCTGCCCGAAAACCTCGAGCAGCCGATGCACCCGATCTACCACTATGCTGCAATATCTGACAGCGAAGAGGGCCTAATCCTCGTCAACGTCGATACGCTGCAGGATGGTGAGCGGCGGAACAACTTCCTTGAACGAGCGCTCACATGGAATCCCGACGGGGTGCTCGACGGTGCTCGATTCATCGAGCTCGGGGGAACGAACGCGTTTATTGGCACCAACAAGGAACTGCTGATAGTCGATCTCGACAAGCCGCTCGAACCGAGAGTTCGAGCAAAGCTACCGTTCAATGAAGTGCGTTATGTCGCGATTCAGTTCCGCTATGCGTTCGTCGTCGACAAGGATGGTTTCCATGTCGTCGATATCACGCATATCGATCGTCCGGTTCGGCTGGAATCGGCGAGCATCGAGCTGCCGGATGCACGAAGCGTGTTTGCTTCCCGTACCTACGCCTACGTCGGCGGCGGAAAGCAAGGTTTGGTCATCATTGATATCGAGCGACCGAGTGAGCCGAAGCTGTATACCGTCTTCACCGATGAAGGCCGCATCAACGACCTCAATGACGTCAAAGTTGCAACGACTAACGCGACGTTGTTCGCCTATCTTGCGGACGGTGCGAACGGGCTGAAAGTGGTGCAGCTGACCGATCCTGAGCGAGTGCCGACGTTCTACGGATTTTCGCCAAAGCCGAAGCCGAAGGTGATTGCATGGCGTCACACCGGTGGTCCCGCTATGGCGGTGAGTGAAGCGCTCGAGCGTGATCGCGCAGTCGATGAGACGGGCCATCAGGTAGCGGTGCTTGGCCGCATCGGTTCCCGGCCTTTCAATGCCGAGGAGATGCGCAAGATGTATCTGAACGGGGAAGGGAAGCTCTGGGTCGTCGATGCCGGAACGGCAGGGCGGGCAGTACCGAAGTAGGGGCCAGCCGTGCATCGTGCCGACCGGTTGGCGGTCGGCACGATGATAGATGTGTATCCTCGGGTGCTTCTGTAGCGGGAAGTTGAGGGGGTGTCGGCTGCCGAACGTCCGTACCGGCACTGTTTCAGCAGCCTTTGGCAGGTTCTCTACTTCACCTCAAGCAGCTCGACGTCAAAAATCAAATCAGCGTTCGGCGGAATGACGGCGCCCGCACCGCGGCTTCCGTAGCCCAGTGCAGCGGGGATGTAGAGGGTGCGCTTACCCCCGACCTTCATTCCCGCCACACCTTCATCCCATCCACGGATCACTTGGCCGGAGCCGAGGTAGAATGTAAAAGGGCTGCCGCGATCGACAGACGAATCGAACTTGGTGCCTTTCTCTCCACTCTTGTTGAGCCAGCCGGTGTAGTGCACGGAGACTGTGTTCTTGTCCCTCGCTTCGGCTCCGGTGCCGACCTGGTGATCGACATAACTGAGACCGGATGGGGTAGTGACCTTTTTCGCATCAGCATGTGCCGTTGCCGAGAACGAGAGAAGTGCAAGAACACTGAGTAATAGCTTTTTCATCTTTTCATTCCTTTCTAAAAATAGGCGTGATGCAGCCAGAACCTAGCACAGATACCCCTCTTGCTTCACCCGAGAGGTATCGCCATCCTGTAGAAGTCTTGCTCAATTAAACTCCCCAGATGAAGGGGCTTATTGAATGCTGTGTCCATATTGCAATAATGACATCGACGAATCGCTCGGCGGCTGCGGGCGCTGTGCGGATGTGCAGAAGACAGCTCTGGAGGAATCGCCTCCATCCGCGGCGATTGGTCGAATAGCGGTCGAGCGTGTCGCTCGCGTGGTTACTCCGGAGGAACGGCAGGCAATCGAGCGACAGCGAGCAGATTACTATGCCGGAAAGGTGGTGCGAGACACCGAAGAATTGCTTGCGGAAACCGCACTGGATGGCAGCAGTCGAGCGCGTCGTCGCTTGCTAATCGTCTGCGGGCTGTTGTTGATGGGAGCGATCGGTTTCTTCCTGGCGACGTCGGAGCTGTCTTTTCAGGAACTGCTGCCACCATCAGGTGAGCCAAGTACTCCGCAGACACAGGCCCGTAGTAGCGAAGCGGCCAGTAAGGGGGAGGGGGCTTTTCGACCATCTGGAGCTGCCGACCCGGATGAGCCTATCGGTTTTATCGCAATTGGCGGTGAGACCGTTTTTCTAAACTCTTCGGTGATCAGATATCATGCGGAATCCGATCAGGTCGAAGTGCAGTTCGGTTCGTCCGCCCTCGCTTCACAGCCGACACTGAAAGTGTACTTCTTCCTACAGCGGGGCGCGACAGAGCTCTCGCTCGAAACGCTCGAGCGCTATTCGCTCGAGCTGCAGTTGGGAAAGCAACGCATGGTCTTCGAACGCGAATATAGTCGTCGGCTGACGCCGTTTGGGGAAGTTGGACAGTTGCTGGGTCCATTACGCGCAGGGGGGGTGCTGAAGGGAACATTGCACGATGCTCGCCAAGAATCCGTGGACGGTCGAACCTACCAAGTTGAATGGCAACTAAGCTTTTCCGGAGCGCTGGACCAGTGAATTTAGACGTTCGGGGGAGGCTTTTGACGGGGGGGATGCAGCTCCCTTACTATTCTGCGGACTGACAGGTTCTGGTATACGTTCTGATAACCACTGCGGCGAAGGTCGTACGAGGGGCGGCCTTTTGCAACACTCTCGACCATTTTCGACGGTAAGGTCGTCCGGTGACCGACACCAATATGACCGACACCCTTATGATGTAAACCTCGTTCTACAGTAGGCGCATGACAAAGCAAATCAACCGCTACAGCTCACGTGTTACTCAACCAAAGTCCCAAGGTGCGTCCCAAGCGATGCTCTACGGAGTGGGCCTCACCGACGAAGATATGCAGAAGGCCCAAGTGGGGATCGCGAGCGTTTGGTACGAGGGCAATACCTGCAACATGCATCTGCTAGACCTCGCCGAGGCCGTGAAGCAAGGAGTGGATGAAGCGGGGATGGTTGGCATGCGGTTCAACACCATTGGAGTCAGTGACGGGCTATCGATGGGAACCGAAGGCATGAGTTATTCATTGCAGTCGCGTGATTTGATCGCCGACTCCATCGAAACCGTAATGGGCGCGCAATGGTACGACGGGCTCATCGCGTTGCCCGGCTGTGACAAGAATATGCCCGGCTGTCTGATGGCGATGGGAAGGTTGAACCGACCCTCGCTAATGGTCTACGGCGGCACGATCAAACCGGGGTGCCGCAAAGTCGACGCTCACGAGGAGAAGCTGGATATCGTCTCTGCCTTCCAGAGTTATGGAGAGTACCTCGCCGGGAACATCGACGAAGAGACGAGAAAGGAAATTGTTCGAAAATCGTGTCCGGGAGCGGGAGCCTGTGGCGGAATGTACACCGCCAATACGATGGCTTCCGCGATTGAAGCCCTCGGGATGTCTCTCCCCTACAGTTCTTCTTATCCGGCTGAATGTCCCGAAAAACTCGAAGAGTGTCTGTCGGTCGGCAAAGCGATCAAGGCGATGCTCGAA
>JAGRAW010000429.1 GCA_020434415.1 Bdellovibrionales bacterium | reverse complement strand
TGTTCTTGCTGATTGCGGGCGTCCTGCTCGAGTCGTCGCTACCGCAGTACGAGCAGCGTCCGGTCGCGCGGTCTGCGCCCCTGTGGACGCTCGCTGCCCTGGCAGGTTCTGTCGGGTTTTTGCCGAAGTATCAGATGCCTTCGTATCCGCCAGGCGCCCGACTGGCGCCCATCTCGCCCTTTCAGCTCTACGAAGTGCCGCTCATCGGGCCCTTTCTGCACCCCAATCCGCTGCCGTACGACACCTATCGAGAGTATCTGCTGCTGCATGCGGTGCGGCTGATGGCGGTGATTGCTGTTTGTCTCGGAATGTTGCTCATCAGTGCCGCATGGCGGACGCGACAGGCCCGTTACGTGATGCTGGTGATGGTTGCCGGACTCTTGCTTTCGGCGAGCGAGCTTTTGGTCGACGGCACTTCCGGAATGTATGCCTTGTTTCCGTCAGCTTCCCGCCTCGTGCCGGGATTGGCAACCGCAGCGCTACCGTGGGTGCTTAGCCCATTTTTTATCGTCGTCTCTTTGGTACCTCTCGTGCACTGCGTGTCTGCCCGAGTGCTGCTCAGAGGGGCGGCATTCATTGCAGTTTTGCTCACGTTCGACGCTGCGGCTCCGCTGCAGAAGACGCCCATGCTCCGCGGTGACGCGATAGCAGCAGTTCCGGCACCGAATTTTGCGGGTGCGGTGCACCACTCTCCATCGCACTACGTGCTGAACCTCTGGGGTGAGTGGGCCGCTGATCCTCAAGCGGCGACAATCCGTGATTTCAAGCATCTCCATCGGCTGAAACGAGATGTCGATTATCAGGCGGAAGTAACAGCCAATCCGAATGCCGAGCACGCGGAACTCGCTCTCGATGGAGATAGCAAGACACGGTGGGGGACCGGGAGGCCACAGCAGCCGGGCGATTCATTCACCCTCACGTTCACGGAGCCCAAAGCGCTGCTTCGCCTTGTCCTCTCGGTTCTGGGAATGGCGACAGATTACCCACGTGGACTTCGAGTCGAGGCAACACTCGCAACGGGAGAGCGCCTCGTCCTCTACGATTTCGCTGATTGGCCGGGACCGCTCAAGTGGTCGCCGGAGGGGTTTCCCTACCTGGGTCCTCAGGGCGAGGTCATTGTGGATTTCCCGCGCGAAATGAACTTCAAAGAACTGCGCTTTGTTCAGACTGCGAGCAGCTCGACCTACGACTGGTCTATCGCCGAAGTGAAGCTCTTCGCCCTACCGTAAACTCAGGACCGACGAGTAATTGCGCGTCAAGACTGCTCCGGCGCCGACTTCGAACGGGTCGCGTTGGTGTGGCCGCGGTCTTCCCAAAGCACCGGCAACCCGCACACCTGTTGTAGTGAGCGATTACTGCGCACCATCTGGTGGGCGCGCCAGAGGAGTTGCTTATTGACCCGGCCGACGCATCCTTTGCACGAAAATGAAGACCAATCCAGCGCTGCTGCAATGCCGAGGCAGGTGCTGTAATTCGGACAGTCGTAGTTTCGTAAAGGAACGTCACTTCTTTCAAAAGATTCTTGTTCCCGTGTCTGGAGAGCGACCACGCGACGGTGATTCGAGAGAGAAACTACGTTCGTTGCTTCTTCGGACGGCCCAAGAGCGGAGGTGTCCTTTTTTAGAGCAGTCGCAGAGCGAGTCCGCGGCGTTCCCTTGAAAGCGATTACCTGGCCACCGCCTTCGGAAATTTCCACCGCAGAGACGGTTGTTCGACCGTGGTGAGAACGAAGCGAAGGGTTAGATATCGAAGGGGGGTGTGCTAACGAAAGAAGAAACTCGGCATCCGACTGCAAAGAAGGTGCGCCTTCGGCTTCGAGTTCTTCGTCAGTGCTGAGGGCCCGAGGGTCTTTCGGGTGCGGACGTTCTTTGGAAGCCGGGCCATGATCGTCGAACGACGTGCCGCAGCTAGAGGCGGCCTCTCTCCTTTCGATCTCGAATGGGCCTGCGCGTTTTCGCATGGAAGCGCTCCCGTTTCAGTATCGACCTAGGTCGTGCGATTTCCAAAAGCGCGACGCGCCCCGGACTTCGTTCCCTGTACCGGCACTCCGAGGAAACTGCAAAAAAGTCTGTGGTAACTCTTGCAGCAAATCAATCGAGTGTGGTGAACCGATTACTGAAGGCTACCACGTGCAGATGAAACCGTCTTGTCGCCAAATATGATTTTCCGCTGTGCCCTACAGGGTCGCCGTCTTCTGCCGAGTCGTAGTAGCCTTTGGCCTATCGGGCATTTCCTTATCAGATACCGAACTATAGAGTTATTCGTGGATAAGCTCTTAAGCAATCGGTGTTTTCGGTCCTGGGTCGAATTGAAAAATCGACCGTAGAATGAGACAACCACTGTAGTTCGCCCTAGAAACAGGCAATTACGGTAAATGAAGCATCCAGTGGCAGCTCAGATCGAGCCGGCCCACGTTGGTAGGGGCCGTTTGTCGTTTAGGTTCGTCTCGGGCGAAGCAGTACACTTCGGAATACGCTTTCTCGAAAAAACCGAAGTTTATAGTGCGTTCAGTAGATCTGATATCGGGTAGGTATGAGCATTCGTCTAATTCCGAGCGGCATGAGCAGTGATTCCAATGCCGTCCTGCTAATCATCCCCGACCGTCGATATACCGCTGAACAGGCCCAGCAATTGCTGGCTGACTTTCAGACGGACTTCAGGAGTTTCGTGGTTGCGGGAGATCCGCCAAGCGGAGAGTCCGTGGAGGCGTATGCACGAGAACTCGAGCAGTGTCTCGTGTCGGAAGGGGTCAAATGGGTAACGGCATTCGGAATCGGATCCGGTGCGAGTGCGGCGCAAGCTCTGACAATTCAATCGGCCCGGATGGTGCGTCGAGTGGTGCTGCTTGATGCGACCACTCGATTTGAACCGGGGCTCGTTCAGCGCGCAATCGATCGGCTCGAGCGGTTCTTTCCGCTAGGGCTGCCGCTTCGCCGACTGACGAAACAGTATGATTCGAGACCGATGTTGCACCGGATTCACTGTCCGGCACTGGTCTTGCTCTCTCCGACTCAAGGAGGGTTCATCGAAGAACAAGGTCGAAATATCGCTCAGCGCATTCCCAATGCGTGGTTTCGGCGCCTTCGGGAACCGGCCATTCGCGGCGGTAAATTAGGTGCTGAGCTTCATGAACTGCTTTCGGAGTTCTTGGAAGTGCCGGTCAAACGGCCGCAGAAGGTTCGTGCGCGTGCCGCGTAACTTGCTTTAAGAGCTTGTCCACGAATAAATCTGCTCTAAGCGATATCGGCACTCAGCACGTGACGCAGTGCCTCCGGAAGCGTGGGAAAACGAAAGGTGTATCCGGACTGAACCAAGCGGTCAGGATACACACGCGTGCCGGCGAGCAGTAGTTGCTCACCCATTTCACCCAAGAGGAGCCGCACTACGGGAGCCGGTACAGGGATGAGCGTGGGTCGCCGGAGCGCCTGTCCCAGCTCTTTGGTGAGCTCGGCGTTTGTCACCGGATTGGGCGCGACAAGATTTACCGGACCCTCGACGGCCTCCACTTCGATACAATGA
>JAGRAW010000428.1 GCA_020434415.1 Bdellovibrionales bacterium | reverse complement strand
ACGATGGGCCGAGCGACGGGAGCCATATTCCTCACTGTTTACATTACCTTTATCGCCTTCCGGGTATCACAAATCACCCTGGGATCGTAGAGACTTAGCCCGTTAGCGCCCGGAAATAGGCTGCGCCAAATTGGTGACAGAGACCATTGTTCCTAATTTCCGGAAGCACTAGAAAATTAGGAATAATGGTCTCTGTCACCAATTTCTCTTCATAACGACAGTAGCGGCAGCACCAACCATGTCGGAGGATAATAAGGGACCATGGGCACACTGCGGGAATTTGTCGATCAGATTATCGAAGACGGCATCATTACAGCCGAAGAACATCAGGCATTCACTGAGCTAATCCACGAAGACGGAGAGATCGACGCGGAGGAGTCCGAGCAAATTTCTCGTATCTTTCGGCTAGTCTCCGAAGGAAAAGTCCGGATTGTCGACGCCGAGCGAGACTCGATAGACAGAGGCGACCTCAACGACGCAAAGGCGATTGCGATTCAGGAGGACGAAGAGCGTCGAGCCGAAGCACAAGCGAAAGCAGAAGCGCTCGAGGCTGAGCGCGTCAGCGAGGCGGCAGCCGTACGCCGAGCAGCAATTGCCGAAGTCGTGGCGAACGTCCAAAAGGAAGAGAGCGGGCAACGGAACTCCATTGCAGAGTTCCTCGAGCGCAAAAAGCAAGGTCGTTAAGTTTGGAGGTCAGTATGCTCGGTCGGAGTTTAGTGCTCTGCGTTGTGCTCGGCCTTGCCGCCAGCCCGGCGTATGCAGTCCGTCTTTCAATCAAGAACAACCTACCTGAAAGCGAGGATGGTTCGGTGCTGGAGATAGAAGAAGCCAGCTCGAAAGAAGCACCGGACAATAAGGTTCGCTTTCAAATACTTCCCGGCGAAACGAAGGAACTCACGGGCGGCAACGTGACGAACTTCGTACTCGTCAGGATATTCAAACGGCACAAACTGAAATACGACGTGCGGTGTCCTGCATCAGCCGAGGGGCAGGCTGTCATCTCGCTGCTCGAAGTCCACGATGAGCGCCTGCCGAGCGGATGCAAAGTAGTTCGCCGCGGTCATTGGTCCAAACGGAGCGGGACCAATTGGGACGAGTAGGAAATTGCTGACCAATTTCCCCCGATCACCTACTTCCTAGAACGGCTTCAGGTCGACCATCACAACCGCGATCGTCAATGCGGCCACGGTTAAAGCGATGAAGAGACTTGAGGCATCGCGCTTTCGAAAGGCAATCCCTGAAAAAGCGCTCATCGCGAGCCAGCATACCAACTTCACTATTGCCCAGCCGGGGACCCCCCACTTGAGCACCCCGAGCAGGCCAAAGCCCGTAAGAAAGACTAGAAAACCAGAGATATGAGCAGCCAGAAGCGTCTTGCGCTTCCGCTCCGGAGCGGGATTGGCAAATGCGGTGAACGTTGCGCCCGTAAAAAGCAGGACAAAGACCAAATGGGTGATATGAAACGCGCTGTACATTGCCCCTCCTCAGACTGGTTCCCGTCGGCGATTCTGTTTTGCATGCCGGCGGCGCTGTGTCAAAAAAGAGAAATTGGTGACAGAGACGAATATTCCAATTTTCAGGAGAGAACAGAAAATAGGAATATTCGTCTCTGTCACCAATTTCTTCCCCCGCACAATCCAGACCATTCAGCTAATGAAATCACTTAGCAACTGCATTACTTTTGGCCACCGCTCTATTTTTCGCCCGCTGGTGCTTATGGGAATGTCGCTCGCGGCTTCCATGCTGTTGGGGGCTTGCTCCCCGAGATCAACTGCCCCGTTCGAGACCGTAGTGGCTGACCAGCCGGTGCCCGAACGGGTCGTTGTGTTTGTGCCCGGCTTTAAAGGAACGGTGCTGCAATCTGCTGCTGAGGAAACCACCATTTGGTTCACTACTCCGGATGCGCTGTGGGGTAGACAAACATTGGGAATGGACAATCCGGCGCTAGACGTCGAAGGAGCCATAGCTGTCGAACCGCACGGTGTGCTGCATTCCGTGCCCGTTCTCCCGCCGTTTTTTCGTTACAACGCCTACGGCAAGTGCCTCGATTTCCTTCAGCGCACCTACTCGGCGGATGCAGTGTTCGCCATGCCGTACGACTGGCGTGACTCCAACCTGAAAGCAGTAGCGAAGCTCGATCGTCTCGTTCAATCGCTCCGTACTCGTGGAGCACAGCGGATCGACCTTGTGGCTCACAGCATGGGCGCTTTGCTCACCGCTTATTATTTGCGCTACGGCACTCAAGATCCTCGCGACGCCGAAGAAACCTGGGAAGGAGCGCAATACGTTGATCATGTTGCAACCATCGGCGCACCTTTCCGGGGCACCATGGTCATCTTCCGCGATATGCTCAGGGGCACGGTGCAGGTGCTGAATCCCAAGATACTGGATCGCGAGGCGCTCTCCAGTTTTCCCTCCTCCTATCAGCTGCTACCGATGCCGGGCAGCGCACGGCTACTGGATCAGAGCCTGAATCCGCTGCCGGACCCGCTCTTTGACCCCCGGCAGTGGAACCGCAATGCCTGGGGTCTCCTGGAGCGGGCTGACATGACTTCCGACCTTAGAACTCGGCGGTACGAGTATGTTGCGGAACAACTGGCTCTTGCCGCCTCGTTTCTGACACGGGTGAACGCTCCGAGGCGAGCCAATCCGATCTTTGCACGGCGACTGCTCAACATCGTCGGCGAAGGCAATGACACCCAAGCCGCCGCAATTTATTTTCCGGAAGTGCCCCAGCAGCTACTGTTTACGAAGGCGGACATGTCACGTACCCTGCCCGGTGTCGACCCATCGCTGCTATTTGCTGACGGTGATGGGATAGTAACCATCGAATCCGCTCTGCTACCCGCTGCTTATCGGGAAGCGTATCAAGTCACCGAGATTCGGTCTCACGAGAATCACGCCGACCTCTGCGCCGGCGGTGATATCGCCGGAGAGCTGGCCACGTTTTTGAATGAGTCCA
Source organism: Bdellovibrionales bacterium (assembly GCA_020434415.1). GTDB lineage: Bacteria > Bdellovibrionota_C > UBA2361 > SZUA-149 > SZUA-149 > JAGRAW01. The sequence goes on along the minus strand of JAGRAW010000428.1, from coordinate 561 downwards.
CGATAGAACCCGCCCAGACTCGGGACTGATCCCGAGCAGCGAGGTTTACAACGTTGAACGATCGACTGCCTTCTTTTTGCTTCGAGCTGCTTTCTGCTGCTTCAGCCGATTCTCCAGCTCAGCGGTTTCCACAGCGCTCGCCCCAACCTTGAGGGCGATGCCATCGATTCGTTCGGTCATATCGTTCAGCTTATTGACCAAGACATCCACGTGCCAGTCGATCTCTTCCTTTTCGACTTTGACCTGCTCGGTGACACGCGTGAGATAGTCCTTGAGAAATTTGCGTTCTTCCTCCGCTTCTCGGAGATCCTTGTTGAAGTCTTTGATCATCACGTTGACTTTCTCTTCTTCAACCTTGATCCGAACATACTTTTCAGGCGGCTCCGGCTCAGGCTCTCTCCATGCTCCGGTCACAAACCAGACGAAGAACACGATGCAAACAAACGCCGACGCGGACCAGATACGCTTGTCCGTCGTGATGTGCAGCTTCAAGTCATGCAGCGATTGTTGTAGGCCAGTCACGGAACTCCCCCTCCTGTAGAGTTATGCGCTGTCTTCGCC
>JAGRAW010000427.1 GCA_020434415.1 Bdellovibrionales bacterium | reverse complement strand
CTTTGAGCGGTCATTTTCCCGGCTCCTGCGTGAGAGATAGTCTTAGTTTCGAGTGCGGCGCTTTCTGTACTCACCTGGTTACTCCAACATTAGCGTTTCGGTAGGAAATAAATCGCAATCGCTCTATCGTGACGCACCATACAGTGCGAAGGCTCGATACTGAATCCCGAATTTACATTCGGCTTCATGCATCCCCTTCCACAGGCAGAAAGCCCTTTCACAGGAGAAGGATAGCCGGCCAGAGACGATTTATATCGTTGGGGGTATATACCGCCTCTGCGGGCCATTAGCAAAGCGTATCAACCTCTTACCACGACTGCCGAATGCGAGCTGCCAGAGCCGAAAGACGTAGGAATTTTTGAAAGATTACAAAAGAAAAAAGAGAGGTGCTAAGGTATGCTGGCTAAGGCCCCTGCCCGCCTTTTAGTCACAGAATGCGGAACGTCGACCGGAGCCGCAGAAGAGACGGCCCAGTAGGCCTTGAGAGCTGCGGGCCTCAGCCACGTCACGACCCTCGTAGTCGTCATAGTCGCTGCTAAAACTGTGCGCAGCACTTTCACGACCGGCCTCTATCGCGCTTCTCACACTTTTCTCGCGAAACGCATCAGAGATTTCAAAATACAGATAACAGACAGCAGTCACGGCAAGTGCAGAGCCAAACAGTTTTGCCCGTTTGCGGAAGTGTACTTCGTCTCGTTCCGGCCGCTTAAACGTGCCCTCGCGCTCCGGCTCACGCGAGCTTGTCGCTCGCTCCAAAAGTTTTGACGGCCCCCCTGCTGCATCAAGAGGCGGTGGAGTCGTAGCGGGCGCCACGGCAGTGCCTGTTTCATGAGTGATGGTTTCCCGAAACGGGTGATTTTTGTTGAGCTCGCTCATACCTGCCCCTCATCCGAGCTGCAACTTGCTCGGACGGACTTTGCCCCTACCTAAGGGTTATGCAGGAAGGCGCGGTCTGTGACGCAAGCAGTACGAGCTGCGGTTCGATTTTGTGCTAATGCCCAGATCGGGGGACTAAGAGGTCGGGGCAGCTATCCTACAATGGGAGGCCGAGAAAACCGACATTGAGGGCCAGAAATACCCGGTTTACCTCGTAATCTCGGCTTCTGAAACGCAAGTTCTCTTCCAGTTCCGTGTCACTGGAATCTTGCGTAATGTAATTGTAACCGAGGGTAAGTGCGGTACTCTGGGTCAACTGATAACTGGCGCTGGTGCTGAACTCGGCACGGTCAACAGACTCTGACAGTTCATTCTCTTCTGAGAACTGCACGAAAGTCACGCCGCCATCGAGCTTGAATCGGTCCCCGAACGATTTGGTGAGGTTGATATACGTCGAGCGGACTGTAATCCGATCGCCGTCGATGTCGGTGCCGACTTCCTGCCGAGCACCGAGTAATGCTGCTGCGCCCGGTTCGAACACATACTCGACATCACCTTGGTACACGAGCGAAGCCTCGCTATCATCCCGTTCCACCAGGATGATTTGCGGATTGCCCTTCGGATCGATGATGGTCTCTTCGAACGGCTCGGGGTCGTTATGAAATGAAGTCACCTGCAAACCGGCTGACAAGCTAACGAAAAGCTGCTGAGTGGGGTTGTACTTCAAGTACACATCCATGTCCCCATTGGTCCGATCGAAGTTTGCTTCGTCTTCAAGGGGAATCTTGCTCAATCCGTCATTTCGCTGCACGTCGGTGAAGAGCTGCACCCCGGCACTTCCCTTCACGCCGACCAATACCGTCTGGCTCAGGTCATACTCCAGCGAAGAACCCAAGGTGTGGGTGTGATAGTCAGCACCCTGCTCCTCGTAGCGATAATCATCCTTCTCGCTGAACAGAAACTCTCCCAGGAAAAGATGGTAGGCACCGGTATAGTTCAGGCCGAGACGCGTTCGCTGACCGAGCTCCCAATCGCGCAAACCGAAACTTACAGCGTTATCTAAAGTCTCTGAAGCCCGGGTCCCCGTCCCTTCCGCAACACTGATATCGTCCGAGTGGGAACTGAGCTCGCTGCGCAAGTCAAAATAGAATGGTCGCGGAATAACAAGTTCTGAAACAGTCGCGTTGAACGTGCCATCCAGCGTGAGACGATTTTGATCGCTATAGTCAGCGAAGAATAGACCGCCGACCTGACCTTCTAACTTGATGTCCGCGTAGTTTTCTACCTGCGGAAACGTGGTGGCAGCGCCGAGAAATACGTTGGTCAGTAGATCGGCATCGGGATCTCCGTCTGCCTGGTCGGAATAAAAAACGCTAAGGTCTCCGTCGGAAATATCCTCTTCCAGAGCGTCGTCTTGAACGAGCGGCGCGGGACGCCGACGGTCGTTCTCCAGAAAAATGTTGTCGTCGTAAATTTCCTGAACGCCGAGGGTAATAGCAGTGGCGTTCTGCGCTACGGCAGCGGTAGGAACCACTAAAAAACCCAGCAGCGCGGCCCCGATTAGCTGAGCCCGAGCCAACTGAGGAGAAGGTGATTGACGCAAGCGAGCACGCATAATTGACCAAATCGTGAGTGTTTCTGCCGTCTTACTTGAGCAGGATACTACCTTTAGAAAAGAAGGCGCAATGCCGATTGTTTTTGTTAGGAGCATGCATCCCCGCAAAAGGATGCAACGGACCGAAAAGGAATCTTCAGTTCATGGTTGTAGCAGCTCAAAAGGCAGTACGAGTGAGACAGTGCGAGGAAACTATCCGGCCTCCGTTGCCGGCAGGACGTCCGGGTCGCAAAGACGTCCCCGACGAAGTGCGCGAGGCCGCGAAGCGGACCGCGTTTGTTGCCCGATTCATCGTATTACGTGAAGGACGACGCTCCCGCGCTCACCGGCTCATCGAAGCGATGACCTGGGAGGAGGAAACCACTGCAGCGGAGCTCTACAAGAAATTTCGTGACGCCTTTATCGAAAACGGAGACAAGCTTGGGCCGGTCGACCGCGACCTTAAACGAGCGCTGGAACATGCGAGCTGCTCTGCTGATTACTTCGTCGAGCAGTATGCAGACCGCACAACACTTAGCTTCCGCGAGGCATTAGAAGACTATGAACGCAGCAATCGTCTACTGTTTGGCGACGATCCTCACGACGTCCCTCGGAGCGGCGGCTGGCGTCTCCCGTCGGATCCGAAGTAGCCAAACCACTCCACGTCCCCGATGACTGAGGGGAACTACAAACCGTCAAAACGAAAACGTGCTGTCGCGCTACAGTACGGGGAGGGCGACAAAGCGCCCAAAGTGGTCGCCACCGGCGCTGGAGAAATCGCGAAACGCATTCTCGAACTAGCTGCCGAAAACAACGTCCCCATCCGCGAAGATGATTCACTCGTCGACATCTTGGGAAAGCTCGATGTCGGCTACGAGATCCCCGAAGAAACTTTCCGCGCCGTCGCCGAGATCCTGGCGTTCCTCTACCGCACCGACGAAGCCTGGCGCAAGCGCAAGGAAATCGAACACACCAGCTTCGGGAAGTAAGGTTCTGCCTCCTCGCTTGTTCTGTCCTAACGGACCAAACAAGATCGCCGCGTCGCATCGCGGCAAGCC
>JAGRAW010000426.1 GCA_020434415.1 Bdellovibrionales bacterium | reverse complement strand
CCAGGAACAGCTCACTCCCGTCACAACAGACGTCATTCCGCCGGAAGCCGATGCCGTGATGGTGCCGGCGCGTATACGAAGAGCTTACGTGGTAAACATGTTTCCCGTGTTGGCGATGGAAGAAAAGGTCGGCGGAACCTTCACGAAGCTTCTTTGGGCACTGTGGGGAGTCACAGCGGTCGCCTGGGTCAGTGTGGGCGCGGCTCTTCGGAGTAGCCTTCGCAACGGTGTGCGGACGGACCATCGGCTGGGTAGCCCGCCGGCGCGGTAGGCGGTTCCCACGGCGGGTTTCTTGGGGGGCTGCAAAATTCTTTGGTCTCAATTCCGACTCTTGCTTGCCTAAACCTAGTGCCTTTGCAAGTATTTGCGCGATTATCCGGAGTATTGAATGACAAGCGAACTCACAGACCAAGAGCTGGTGCGCCGCGGCAAACTCGCCGAACTGCGCAAGCGCGGCTACCCATATCCGAATGATGTCGTTGTAACCGCAACGGCTGCTCGGATTACCACCGATGCCCCGGCGGAGGTCGAAAAAGACGAAGGACAGCGCCAACGGTTGACAATCGCAGGGCGTGTGCTCTCGATGCGGCACATGGGCAAGGCTGCCTTTTGCCATGTGCAAGATGCTACGGGGCGGGTGCAGCTCTATGTTCGGCGAGACGACATCGGGGATGAGGCATTCGGTCTGTTCAAAGCCTTCGATCTCGGCGATCTGGTCGAGGCTACCGGCTACTGTTTCATCACGAAGACCGGTGAGCCCAGTCTCCACGTCGAAAGCATCCGTTTATTGGTGAAGTGTCTTCACCCGCTTCCGGAGAAGTGGCATGGGCTAAAGGATGTCGAGATTCGCTATCGCCAGCGTTACCTCGACCTGATCGTCAATCCCGATATCAAGGATGTCTTCATCAAGCGAGCGAAGACCATTTCCGCCATTCGACGGTTCTTTGACGATCGAGGGTATGTCGAGGTGGAGACTCCCGTGCTCAGCGCGATTGCAAGTGGCGCAGCTGCTCGTCCGTTCAAGACCCATCACAATGCCTTGGGAGTCGATCTGCATTGCCGCGTGGCACTCGAGCTTCCGCTCAAGAAGTTGGTCGTCGGAGGTATCGAGCGAGTCTACGAGCTTGGACGAGTGTTTCGTAACGAAGGCATTTCGACCGAGCATAATCCCGAATTCACGATGCTCGAGTTCTACGAGGCGTACGCCACTTATGAGACGCTGATGGAACTGACCGAGGAACTGATCAGCGATCTTGCCGTAAACGTCGGCGGCGGGACGAAGTTGCAGTTTGGCGAGACCGAGATTGATTTCTCCCGTCCTTGGAAGCGGTTGACGATGGTTGACGCTATTTACGAGTACTCGTCGATTGACCGCTCGGTCGACTTGCTGACGCTCGAGGGGGCTCAAGCAGCGGCTCGGCAGCTTGGCTATCACGACGCAGCAACGCTCACCGACCATGGAAGGGTGCTGTATGAGATTTTCGATCGCGGTGTGGAAGAGCAGATTGTGCACCCGACGTTTATCACTCAGCACCCGAGAAGCATTTCTCCGCTGGCCCGTCCCAATATGGCAGACGAGCGGTTCGTCGATCGCTTCGAGCTGATTGTTGCCGGCATGGAACTCGCCAATGCCTTCAGCGAGCTCAACGACTCCGACGACCAGCGCGAGCGATTTGAGGCTCAGGTACTTGCTCGGCAGAGCGGTGATGAGGAAGCGATGGGATTGGATGAAGATTTCGTCACAGCCCTTGAGTATGGTCTGCCGCCGACGGCCGGGGAAGGGATCGGGATCGATCGACTGGTGATGCTGCTGACAGGCGCTCAAAGCATCCGCGATGTGCTGCTCTTTCCGACGCTTCGTCCTTCGTCGGCTCACACGCCTGGGAGCCAGTAGCAAGCACCATGTTCTCAAGGTTCGAGCGCTACATTGCCTTTCGCTATCTACGCAGTAAGCGGAAGGAATTTTTCATTTCCATTATCACGGTAATCTCTGTGCTCGGCGTGGCGATCAGCGTCGTCGTGCTTGATATCACGCTAGCCGTGATGACCGGCTTCGAACGAGAGCTGCAGGCCAAGTTGGTCGACGCCAACGCGCACATCGTGGTGCGACGGTATGGCGGCGACCTGGTCGAGTATCGGGAACCGTTGGCGATCGTTCGTGGCGTTGCAGGCGTGCGGGCCGCGTATCCCTTTACCTACAATCAGGCGATGATTTCTTCCGAACACGGCGCCCGCGGAATCTTGGTTCGCGGGGTTTCCGAGGATCAGGAACCGCTGGAGAAGTTGAGAAAGTTCGCCGCGCCCGGTGTGGAAGTTGAAGACCTTTTTGCGCCGGCAGAGTCGGTAATCGCTCGACCTGACGGCAGTGAAGATACCGTCAAGTTTCCGCCGATTATCGTCGGGGAGGCGCTTCGTGAACGAATGAGCCTCGATCGAGGCGATCTGGTGACGCTCTTCGCACCGAGTTTCACGGCATCGCCGCAAGGTCTCACACCGAAGCTACGGCGTTTTGCGGTGCTCGGGCATTATCGTTCGGGGCTCGTCGAATACGAGAGCGGGCTTGCGTATACCTCCCTTGCTGACGCGCAGCACTTTTTCGGCATGGGAAATGCGGTCACAGGGATTGAGGTTTCGGTGGGAGATCTGTTTCGTGCCCCGCAAATCGCGCAAGCCATTCTCGAAGCACTCGGAGGCCCGCGAAGCGGCCTGTATGTAACGGACTGGACGGAGCAGAATAAACCGCTGTGGGACGCAATTCGACTGGAGAAGCGTGTCTATTTCATCGTGTTGCTGCTGCTGACGTTGGTCGCGAGCTTTTCGATTGTGAGCACCCTGGTGATGGTCGTCATGGAGAAGACCAAGGACATCGCGATTTTGAAATCGATGGGCGCCAGCGATTTTACGGTGCTTCGGATTTTCCTGTTACAAGGCGCGACTATCGGTGCCGTTGGAGTGGTGCTTGGGACCATCATGGGCTACCTCGGCTGCATCGCTTTGCGCGAGTACGGATTCAAGATTGATGAGCGTGTGTTCTCGCTCGACACGGTGCCGGTGGAAATCGTGCCGGAGAATATGCTGACCGTTGCCGCCGCCGCGCTACTAATCACCGCATTGACAGGGCTCTATCCGGCGTACCGGGCGTCGAAACTGCGCCCGGCAGATGCGCTGCGCTTCGAGTAATCGCCAATGAGAGTGCAAGCCCAGGACCTGACGATGCAGTATGATGATGCGGGACGCATCATCGAGGTATTTCGTGACCTGACGCTTGATGTCGCGTCGGGGACTTCGGTGGCGGTTGTCGGGGAGTCGGGCGTCGGTAAGACAACTTTGCTGTATGTGCTGGGTGCGCTAGAAAAGCCGGTACGCGGAACGATTGCGATTGGAGAGCAGAGCCTGGATGATGTTGTCCGGTCGGGCACGGATATCGCGCATTTTCGCGGGAAACACATCGGCTTTGTTTTTCAATTCCATCATCTGCTGCCGGAGTTTGATGCGGTAGAGAATGTCGCGATGCCGCTACTGATCCAAG
>JAGRAW010000425.1 GCA_020434415.1 Bdellovibrionales bacterium | reverse complement strand
CGGAGTCGGTCAAGGAAAGGATTCGTGCATTGGTGAGCGCAGAAAACCCGAAGAAACCGCTAAGTGACCAGGCTATTGTCAATCAGCTTCGCTCCGAAGGAATAGACATTGCCCGCCGCACTGTGGCCAAATATCGAGAGATGATGAACATCTTGTCTTCGAGCCGTCGCAAGCGGGTTTTCTAAGCTTCGTCTTGACTTATTTTTTACCCGACCGAGTAAGCTCTCCCACTGTAGCCAAGGGCTAACAATTGTACTTAGAATGTAATTATTGGTATAAGTAGCAGTTGTCCCGGAGCTACCGTGAAGGGTGCCAACTTCTACTTGATTGTTCTTATTAGTTTTGAACGTGAGGACTTCACAAGATGTCGCGACCTGACGCCGATCTAAATATCGCAGTTACCTTTCGACACACCGAATCCACGGAGGCGCTCAAACAGTATGCTTCGGAGAAGCTGCTGAACTGCGCACGAAAGTATGTGAGCTACCCCACCGATATCCACATCGTGCTATCCATCGAAAAGCGCGATCATATAGCGGAAGTGCAGGTTCGTTCCAAAGGCTATGAGGCGTCGGCAAAGTCGACCAGTGAAGACCTGTATGCCGCAATCGATCGGGTTGTGGACGCAGTTGATGCCCAGCTGCGGAAGCAGAAGGAACGAATCGTGGAGCATCGGCCCAGTCGTTAGCGTCTAAAGATTGCCCGAAAATTGGAACTTCCGAACCTTTGACGAGAGCCCTCCGGGTATTCTTGTCGGGGGGATTTCCTTGTCGGGACGCGCTAGCGCTTGCATAGCTTCAGGCTCCTCGAACGGAATCACCGAGCTTCGGAAACTTCCGTGCAGGAGTCGGAGGCCATGCAATTGAAGCAAACTCTACCAGACTCAGTGCTCTTAGCAGCTCTCTGCACATGCCGGAAACTGAACTAATCATAATCAGCGGCATTTCAGGCTCAGGCAAATCGACTGCCCTCAAAGCCTTTGAAGATATGGGATACCTCTGCGTCGACAATTTGCCGGCGCCGTTAATCTCGCATTTCATCGACTACCTCCTACGACAAGCAGGGGCGTTGCAGCCTGGGGGCGCCACTGCCTCTCTCGGCCTGCCCGACGTTGGGGTGAAGCGCGTGGCCTTATTGATGGACTGTCGGGAAGACAGGTTCTTCGCTCAGCTCAAGGAAGGAATCGAGCGGCTGAAGGCAAAGGGCATTCGCGTATCGCTATTGTTCTTTGACTGTCAGGATGAGGTGGTTGTTCGGCGCTTTCGAGAAACGCGTCGCCCCCACCCGCTGATGCTTTCGGGTAGCCTCTCGCGTACTATTACGGAAGCTCTGGTAAAAGAACGGGAACTGCTCGCCGACTTCCGTCAGGCCGCGGATCGCGTCATCGACACTAGCGCCTATACGGTGCACGATCTGAGGCGAGCGGTCGAGCAGTACTGCGGACGGCGAAGCAAACTCGAAGTCTATCTGACATCTTTCGGATACAAGTACGGCGCTCCCTACGAAGCAGACCTGCTGCTTGATGTTCGATTTCTCCCCAACCCGCATTTCGTGCCCGAGCTTAAGCCGAGCACGGGGCTGGAAGAGCCCGTCGCGAACTACGTCTTCCAAAGCGCTGATGCCCAGGAATTGCTGCACAGATACACCGAGCTTTTGGCGTTTTTAATTCCCCGTTACGAAGCTGAAGGGAAACGCTACCTGACTGTGGGCATCGGCTGTACTGGAGGGCGACACCGCTCAGTCGCGATCGTCGAGCGTCTGCATACGGAGCTCAAAGGGAAGGGGATTCCCTGCTCGATCATTCACCGCGATCTCGACCGCGATTTGCGTCGCTAGCTCCTTTCCTACGAGGCAATAGCACGCCGATTCGCCTGATCCGTCGGTCAGTGGTGCAGCACCCGTATCGGCGCAACGGAAACCTCCCTAAAATTCTGGGCAAACTTTTATGCTGGGGTCGAGTCACCAGTTGTAAGTAGCCACGTCATGCTTCTTGACGGTTTCGAGCGTGCTGAGTATTTACGGAAAGGATGGTTAGATCGCGGAACGGCCTGATTTTAGCCGCTGCGTGGGTAACCGAGTAATAACGCTCAGCTTAACGAGGAATTCAGCATGAGCAAGCCAATCGTGAATGGCATTGTCATTCGGAGTCTCGGCTCCGGTAACTCTCCCCCGGCGAAGATCGTTAGACACGCTCTCCCTCTTCTTTCGACCACCGGGTTTTCGACCACCGGGGCTCTTTCGACTACCTTGGCCCTCGGAACCTGCCCCCTAACTTCCTGCTTGCTGGGGCCTCCTCCAACCAGAATCTCCACAAGTCCGCCAGGCGACACCGCTTGCGGCTAGCGCGAGCCGAGATTGTGCCTCGGCAATACGCAACACTCTCAAGAACTCGATAGCAGCGGTTCGCGCTCATTGAGCGGAAACGTGTCGTGCATGCTGTCGAATTCGACAACGGCGAAACAAACAAACTGTCACCAATAAATGAATGAACAGGAGTAACTATGGCAGCTAAAAGTTTTCTTTTCTCTTCTGAGTCCGTCTCCGAAGGGCACCCTGATAAAGTCGCAGATCAGATCTCCGACGCCGTGCTCGATGCACTGCTGAAGAATGATCCGCGAAGCCGGGTGGCCTGTGAGACATTGCTCAAAACCGGCATGGTCATGCTTGCCGGTGAAATTACCAGCCGAGAGACGGCCAACTACGATACGGTGGTTCGCGAAACACTACGGCAAATCGGCTACACGTCTCCCGACTGCGGCTGTGATGCGGATAGCGTGGCTGTTCTGATGAACATCAGTCAGCAGTCACCGGACATTGCCCAGGGAGTGAACGAAGAGGACGCACAGTTCGGTGCGCAAGGCGCAGGGGACCAGGGCATCATGTTCGGATTCGCTTGCGACGAAACGCCCGAGTATATGCCGCTTCCGATAGCGTTGTCGCATCGTTTGGTCGAAAGGCTCGCTGAAATTCGTCATGCCGGGAAGGCGCCGTTTCTCCGACCGGATTCGAAATCGCAAGTCACGGTTCGGTATGAAAACGGCCAGCCGAGCTTTATCGATACCATCGTCGTGTCTACGCAACATACTCCTGATGCCGATGCCGACACCCTAAGGGAGCTGGTGATCGAGGAAGTTGCGAAAAAGGTGATTCCGGAAAAGTTTTTGACGGAGAAGACACGCTACCTCATCAACCCCACGGGACGCTTTGTCGTCGGCGGCCCGAATGCGGATGCGGGGCTGACCGGAAGAAAGATTATCGTCGATACCTACGGCGGCTACAGCCGACATGGTGGAGGGGCGTTTTCCGGAAAGGACCCAAGTAAAGTGGATCGTTCTGCAGCCTATGCGGCCCGCTACGTGGCGAAGAATATTGTCGCCGCAGGGTTGGCAAAGAAGTGCGAGATCCAGCTTGCGTATGCGATCGGTTATCCGGAGCCGGTGTCGGTGCTGGTCGATACCTTCGGCACTGCGAAGATCGACGAAGAGCGGATTGCTGCCGAGGCGCAGGAAGCCTTCGACTTCTCGCCCAAAGGCATCATCGCGTCGCTCGACCTGCTGCGTCCAAT
>JAGRAW010000424.1 GCA_020434415.1 Bdellovibrionales bacterium | reverse complement strand
AAAAACCGCAGAGTAGTCGACATGAGACGTTTGCACGTTGCCGTGGGTCAGCAGATACTCTTCCCAAAGTCGATGATTGCGAGTCATACGCGCGGCTTGTGCGAAGCCTACGTCGGTTAGTACAAGGCGGCCTTCCGCACCGGAGGCTACAAATCCCTTCTGTCGCATGCGGAGCAGCAAATACCCCAGCAGCATCCGCCCTATTCCCAACCGCTTCAGTGCGAGCGAGACATCATTCGGCGCTCCTTGCTCGCGAAGCTCGAACAACTCTCGTAATAGGTGGTCCTCGACGATCCGCAACTGCAGACGACGCTTCCGAATCATCGCCGCCACCAAACCGCGGCTCGGTGCGAGAAAAAAGCTGATAAAAAAGACGACCCCTGCGATCAGCACGATGACCGCTCCCGCCGGCAGCCGCGGCAACACCGACGACGCCGCGGAACCGGCGTAGCCGCTTATAGCGCCGAACGCACCGCTCAAGATGACGATTGTGCGAAGCCGCTCCGACCAGAAGCGGGCGGCCGCCGGCGGTATAATCAGCATCGCCACAATCAGCAGAATACCCACCGATTGAAGGCCGACGACGGTGACAAAGGCGACCAAGCCCATCAAGAGCAGGTCGAGCCTGTTCACCGGCCACCCCTGAGCTTCAGCGAATTCGGGGTCGAAGCAGATCACCCGAAACTCCTTGAAGAAGAAAATCGCGGTCACGACCGCGAGTAGGGCTGCCGCAAGCGTCACCAGGGCATCGTCGCTGCTCATCGCTGCAGTCTGACCGTAGATAAAGTAAGCAAGGCCTCCAGCAGTACCGGTTCCCATATTCTGAATCACGCTGAGCAGCACGATGCCCGCGCCAAAGAAAACGCTCAGCACAGCTCCGATTGCAGCATCCTCCGGCAAACGAGTATGACGCGATATCGCCTGTACGAAGAAAACGCCGAGCAGTCCGCTCAGGAGCGCTCCCGTCAGCAGGAGCGTGAGGCTTCGCTCTGCCCCCCACCAGACGACACCAAGGAGGTAGGCCAGGGCAAGTCCCGGCAATGCGCTGTGAGCTAAAGCATCTCCCATCAAAGCTCGTCGTCGAAGGAGCGCGAATGCACCGATACTCCCTGCTGCAAGGCCGAGAAATGTCGCGCCGAGCACGACCATGCTCGAATTGAATCCTTGTCGGAAGGTAAGAACTGCCATCACGGTAGCAGCGTTCGGCAGCTCCACCGAGACGTCAGTGATTGAAGAGACGGTGCTCACTCCGACTTCCCTCGTTTGTCGGCGAGAGCTATCGCTTGAAACACTTCGTCGAGCAGTGTCAGGCGTCCTCCGTAGGTCTTCTTCAGATTGGAGTCGGTAAACGTCTCCGCAATCGTACCGGCGGCAACCACTCTCGTATTGAGCAGCAGGACGTGGTCGAAATACTCAGGGACCGTCGTCAAGTCATGGTGCACGGCGATCACGGTTCGACCGCTTTGCTTCAACCCGCGTAGTATGTCGACAATTGCCCGCTCAGTGGCCGCATCCACACCGGCGAAGGGTTCGTCCATAAAGTACAAGTCGGCTTCCTGCGCCAATGCCCGAGCAAGAAATACCCGTTGCTGCTGCCCCCCCGAAAGCTGATTTATCTGCCGTTCTCCGAATTCGGCCATACCCACCGCATCGAGGCACTCCCGGGCGCGATTGAGATGTTCCTTCCCGACGGGTCGGCACCATCCAATCTTTCCGTATCTGCCCATGGCAACTACTTCGAGCGCCGATACCGGAAAATCCCAATCGACCGACTCTCGCTGCGGCACGTACCCGATGCGGCCCCGCTGCGAGCGATACGGGGCTCCCCAGAACTCGACCGTGCCGGAAGCACGGGGCAAGAGCCCCAGACATGCTTTGATGAAGGTTGTCTTCCCTGCCCCGTTCGGTCCGACCACGGCAACCAGAGCCGCTGTCGGGGCATCGTAGTCGACATCCCACAGCACAGGTTTCCGCTGATACGCAACGGTCATTGCATGGACCGAGAGCGGGCTGGACGCGCTGTGTTCCGGATAGGCAGTAAGCGATCGTGGGATATTACGAGTTCCCGGCAACGGCATCAGCGGCAAGCCTCCCCGAAAAACCACGCTCCGGTGCTGTTCCTCCCAGCGCCCGAGCAATGGCAGTCACGTTGTGGTCAATCATTCCGATGTAAGTCCCCTCATACGTGCCCGGTGCACCCATTGCATCGGAGTACAGCTCGGCCCCGATTGCAACCTCCTGTCCCCGAGCGCGGGCTCCGTCAATTAGCGCTCGAATGTTCCTGTCCGATACGGTGGACTCGACGAACACGGCCGGGATGCGACGGCTGACCAGAAGCTCCACCAGTCTCGAGATATCAAGAACCCCTGCTTCCGACTCGGTACTGATGCCTTGGATGCCCATCACTTCGTACCCGTAGCGCCGTCCGAAGTAGTTGAACGCATCATGCGCCGTCACCAGCACTCGGCGATCCGACGGCACGGACTCAAGCACCTGCTGGGCATACCGGTCCAATCGCTCAAGGTTGTCGCGCAGCTCGGTCGCGTTTGCTTCATACGTCGTGCTATTCCCGGGATCGACTTCGCGAAGTGTCTGTTCGATTACGGTGACGGCCTTGATCCAGGCCGTCGGATCCATCCAAACATGAGGGTCGTGATGTCCTGCAAACGCATCGGGCTCCAGCAGGAACTCCTCCGGTATCTTTTCGGTAACTGCCACAACTTTCTTGCCGGCGTTCGCAGTTCGGATCAACGCGTCCGTCATTTTGCCCTCGAGCAATAGGCCATTATAGAACACGACATCAGCTTGGCTTAAAAAGGCGATATCGGTTCGGGTTGGCTTATAGAGATGAGGATCGATACCCGGTCCCATCAGACCCCGGACGTCGGCACGATCGCCCGACACGGCCTGCACCACATCCGCAATCATCCCGGTAGTGACCACTACCTGGAGCCGATCACGTTGGGCTGCGGGCTGAGAACGGCACCCGACATTGAACCCGAGTAGTAAAGCAGCGATGCAAAGCCCTAATGCTCCCTTCATATTACCTCCGATAGGCAAAGCCGAATCCGCAGAACAAGTCCTCGGCGGCATCGTTCAACCCAAATCCGACAAGCGTATCGAGCTGCAAGTCTGCCAGTACACTCCATGTGAAGCCCCCGTTGAGGTAGTGTGTGGCGGTGCTGTCCGGCGCGTCACCGCTGGGGTAAAAGCCGAAGTATTCAACATAGCCGCCAACCGAATCTGTAAGCGCGAGACCGGCAGCGAGCGATGCAGCCGGTTCGACGTAGCGTTCGGCATCTTCTTCGGGAAAGGCGACATTGACATTACCCGCCACACCAAACTGATCGGTTACCTCGTAGGCCCAGATGCCCTTGAGCTCAGGGACCGGCTCATCACTGGAGAATTCGGCGCCCGTCGGAATCGCAACTTCACCGATCAAAGACAACTGAGGAACGACACCGCTTTGCTCAGAGAGCGCGATCTTGGCTCCCAGGCTGAAATCAGTCACCCCTTCTGCTGAAGCGCTGCTGCCATTTCGTGTGGTCCGTTCGTGGACATAGCCTCCCCATCCGAG
>JAGRAW010000423.1 GCA_020434415.1 Bdellovibrionales bacterium | reverse complement strand
TCTTTGCTGAAGCGCGCATCGGCCAACCATTCAGCTTCGGGTCCCCAATAGATATCCAGCTCCGGTTCCCAAAGATCGACCCGGCCTCCAGCGAAGCCGAAGGTCTCGAACCCCATCGATTCGAGCGCGCAATTTCCGGTCAGAATCATGAGATCCGCCCAAGAGAGTTTTTGGCCGTATTTCTTCTTCACCGGCCACAGCAAGCGCCGCGCTTTATCGAGGTTCGCATTATCAGGCCAACTGTTGAGCGGGGCGAAGCGGATTGTTCCGGATTCTGCACCTCCGCGTCCGTCACCGACGCGATAGGTTCCCGCGCTGTGCCAAGCCATTCGGATAAACAGTGGACCATAGTGTCCGTAATCGGCCGGCCACCAGTCCTGGGAGTCGGTCATCAGGGCGCAGATGTCTCGCTTGACCGCAGCAAGATCGAGGGTGGCGAATTCCTTCGCGTAGTCAAAATCTTCGCCCATCGGGCTCGATGCCGGAGGATTCTGGTGCAGAATCTTTAGGTTCAGCTGATTCGGCCACCACTCTTCATTCTTCCGGGCTTTAGCTTTAGGCGCTCCGTGCAGCACGGGACAGCCGTTGGTCTTACCGGTTTCCTCTCGTTCCATTCGTCTCCTCCAGATCTCTTGTACAGCCGTGACGGCAGCGGCTTACGCCATTGCGTCACCTACTAGCCTGATCTTTATCCCAGGGCGAGCATATACCCTTGACGATACATAAGTACGGCGTAAGCCGTTCTTCGTAATAGATTGAGGGTATCTTGTCACGTCTGACGCGCGACGAGGCAAAAAGCTACATGAGCGTGGGTTTCTTTAAACCCCGCACCTGCAATTGCTGTTACCTTGTCCCGGACAAGTAGCGAGCGGCTGCTTCCGCTACTCGTTCTCCGTCGAGCGCCGCGGACATGATTCCGCCAGCGTAGCCGGCCCCTTCAGCGCAGGGAAAAAGCCCCGGCGCGTCCGGGTGCATCAGTGTCTCAGAATCGCGCGGAATTCGGATCGGCGAAGACGTGCGAGACTCTACTGCGACTGCCACCGCCTCATTCGATAGATAACCGGGGCGGCTTTTCTGAAACTGCCGTACCGCGGCTTGCAGGCGACGGTGCAGAAAGGGGTCAAACACTTCGCCCAATTCTGCGCTCCGGATGCCGGGATTATACGAACAGTCGGGCAGGGTAGAAGAGACGCGGCTTTCGACGAAATCGACCAGCCGTTGGGCAGGAGCTACCAGTGCGCCTCCGCCAACCTCGAACGAGCGTTGCTCATGGCGCTGTTGGAGCGCGACCCCGGCCCAATGGGGTCCCAGCGGTGTCGGTGCTTCCCTGCCGAGATCTTCGAGCGAAACTTCGACCACAATACCGGAATTGGCAAAACGAGTATTGCGCTTTGATGGCGACCATCCGTTGACCACCACCTCATTCGGCGTCGTCGCGGCAGGACAAATCACTCCGCCGGGACACATGCAAAAGGAGAACACCCCGCGATGCTCAATTTGTGCGCGAAGGGTGTATGATGCTGCCGGCAGATTGCAGTGACGGATGGGGGAGCCGTATTGCATTTCGTCGATCAGGCCCTGCGGATGCTCGATGCGAACACCAAGCGCGAACGGTTTGGCTTCAAGGCGCAGTCCGGCAACGGAGAGGAGCTGAAATATGTCGCGGGCTGAATGTCCGGTGGCAAGCACTACTGCTCGAGTGCTGAAAGTTCGTCCGTCCTGCGCTCGAATCGCGGCTATTTTGCCGGCATTTCGCTCAACTGCAACAATCCGAGTGTCAAACAGGAGCTCGCCACCGGCACTACGGATACTCTCGCTCACGGCGCTGACTACCTGTGGCAGCTTGTTCGTTCCGATATGCGGGTGCGTATCGATGAGGATGTCGGGTGACGCACCATGCTGCACCAAGAGCGACAGTATGCGTTCGACCGACCCTCGCTTGGTTGAACGGGTATAGAGCTTGCCGTCGGAGAAAGTGCCGGCACCTCCCTCGCCGAAGCAGTAGTTGCTGTCGGGATTGATAGTTCCTCGTTTCGAAGCGGCGGCAACATCGTGACGGCGCTCTCGAACCGGCTTTCCTCGTTCGATAACTATTGGTCGTAGACCAAGCTCAATCAGCCTGAGAGCGGCGAACAATCCTGCCGGGCCGCAGCCGATGACGAACACTTCCGGTTGCCGCCGAACATCCTGCCAGCGGTAGGTCGTTTGCGGAGCGGGTGACGGTTCCTCATCGATGTAGACAAGGTAGCGCAGGAGAAACTGCGGCGTCTTGTGGCGAGCATCAACGGAACGTTTCGCTAGCGAGACGCGTCGGATGCGATTTACCGCGATACCCAGTTTGCGGGCAATCAACTGGACGTGATACTGCTGCTCGTCAAGCTCCTCGGGTCGAACGCGAATTTCAACGTGGTCTTTCATGCGATATGAGGTCGAGCTGCGTAGTGTGCTCCAATCTACGTACTCTTTGAAGCTATGCTCGTGAAAGAGACGAGAACGTGGATAATGCGGCGATAGAGGCAACGGTGTGCGATCAGCGATTGCGATAATCGGCGGAGGCGCCGCAGGCTATTTTGCAGCGATTGCCGCTCGAGAAGCAAGGGCCGGTCGCGGGGGCGCTGTGAAACTCTTCGAAGCGACAGCGAAAAGCCTCGCCAAGGTCAGCATCTCCGGCGGCGGTCGCTGCAATGTCACTCACCATTGTTTCGACATTCCACGTTTTTTGGAGAGCTATCCGCGAGGGAGTCGCGAGCTTCGCAGTGTCTTTAGCCGGTTTCAGGCGCGGGACACCGTCGATTGGTTTGCGAAGCGGGGCGTCGAGCTCAAGGCGGAAGCGGATGGCCGCATGTTTCCTGTCACCGATTCTTCCCAGACGATTATCGATTGCCTGACGGACGCGGCACGTCAGGCGGAAGTGCGGGTAGAGCATCGGGTGAGAGTGAAGCGAATCCAGCGAGACGGCGAAGGGTTTCGTCTCGAGGTGCGATCTGAAGGTCTGATAAAGAGCGTTTCCGCTGACCGTCTCATATTGGCAACCGGCGGGGGGGATAGCGGTTTTCGCCTCGCCGCAGAGCTAGGGCATCGCATCGTTGCTCCCGTTCCGTCTCTGTTCACGTTCAAGGTGGAGGATGCCCGACTTTCCGGTCTCGAAGGGATATCCGTGCCGAGCGCTCGCATCGAGCTGGTGCTCGCTGAGGACGAACGGTTCCGCGCGGACGGACCGCTGCTTGTGACCCACTGGGGGCTGTCTGGACCGGCGATTCTTCGACTTTCTGCATGGGCTGCACGCGAACTTCATCGGACCGACTACCGAGGGACGTTGGTAATCAACTGGCTCGGAATTCCGCTTCCGGAAATCGAGCGTCACCTTCTGGAATGTAAAGCGGAGGAGTCGAAGAAAAGCGTCGTCAGCGTGGCGCCGGGCGTTCCTCGTCGCCTGTGGCAGCGGCTGCTTGAAGCAGCAGCCATCGATCCCCAAAAGCGCTGGCAGGAAGTTGCTCGAAAGGAGCTGTCGACACTGTGCGAGCTGCTCGGACGGTCTCGCATGGAGGTCTCCGGCAAGGGTGTTTTCAAGGAAGAGT
>JAGRAW010000422.1 GCA_020434415.1 Bdellovibrionales bacterium | reverse complement strand
ATTCGCCTTAGGTAGTCGCCTTTGGTACCTGCAGTGTCTTCAGGGAAGCTATTACCGAGATCTCTCTGAGAACAATCGGATACGCACGATTCGAACACAGGCGCCTCGCGGCATCATCTACGATCGTTATGGCCGGGTGATTGTGCGAAATCGTCCGGCGTTCCAAATAGCGTTGATGCTCGAAGATACGCCCGATGTCCCTGCTACCATCGAGCGTATCGCCCGCTTGACTGATCGTGAGCCGGAACGCTTGCAGCGCGCATTTGAATCCGAGCGCCGCAGTATGCGTTTCGAGCCCAAAGTGGTCCTTCATGATGTATCACGTGAGGACCTCGCACGGGTGAAGGTCAACACGCACAATCTTCCCGGTCTGATTGTAAGCACCATCCCGACTCGGTCATACCCACACGGTAGCTTGGCGTCTCAGCTTGTCGGATTCACGAGAGAGATTTCCAAGAGTCAGCTCGATGCCGAGCAAGAGCACGGCTATCACATGGGGGACATTGTCGGGCAAACCGGATTGGAGCGCGAATTCGAATCGGCGCTGCGGGGCGAGGCAGGGTACACCCAGGTCGAGGTCGATGCTCGCGGTGCTCGGCGCGCCGAGCTAGGCATTGTCGATCACCGTCAGGGAGCAAACCTCTATCTGACTCTTGATCTCGACGTGCAGCAAGCGGCAGAGAAAGCGCTCGGCGATCGTCGCGGTGCCGTGGTTGCGATTGACCCGCGCAATGGCGAGGTCTTGGCGCTTGCCTCCACCCCGGCGTTCGACGTGAACATGTTTTCCGGACCGGTTGCAGCAAGCGACTGGAACGATCTCGTCAAGGACATTGACCGTCCCCTTTCCAATCGCGGCATTTCCAGCATCTATCCTCCGGGCTCTACGATGAAGCTGCTGTGGGCCGTCGCCGGGCTTGCGGAAGGGAAAATAACGCCGAAAACCCGGCTGCCCTGCCCCGGCTACTTTTGGTTCGGAGGCAGACGCTATCACTGTCATAAGACAGGTGGTCATGGTGCAGTGAATCTGCAGGAGGCGATAATGCTTTCCTGCAATGCCTTCTTTTATCAGCTCGGGCATCAGCTCGAGATTGACACGATGAGCAAGTATCTCGATTGGTT
Organism: Bdellovibrionales bacterium; assembly: GCA_020434415.1. GTDB lineage: Bacteria > Bdellovibrionota_C > UBA2361 > SZUA-149 > SZUA-149 > JAGRAW01. The sequence continues at coordinate 2,479 of JAGRAW010000422.1, read as the reverse complement.
TGGGCAATTAAGCGGGATTTCACTCTCGGGCGAACAGACGGCAACCGGTCCTTCTCGCCAATGGAAACTTGAGCGGTTTGGGGAGCGCTGGTATCCCGGCGATACCATACCGGTTGCGATAGGGCAGGGCTATTTGACGGTGACACCGATTCAGTTGGCCCGGATGGTTGCAGGTATCGCATCTGACGGGAAAATGTATCGGCCGATGTTGGTACGCAAGGTAGTCAATCCGGAGACGGGCGAGATGCACGAATTTCAACCGGAGCTCCAGCGTCAGTTGCCGATCGACCCTGAAGTCTTTCGTCTGGTGCGTGAGTACGCCGCGACGGTAGTGAATGAACCGCGAGGAACAGGAAAGCGCTCGGCGCTCAATGGCGTGACGGTCGCCGGTAAAACCGGAACCGCTCAGGTGGCAGCGCTTGGTAAAGCGGGTGATAACGAGCGTCTCAATCACCATGCCTGGTTTGTTGCGTTCGCTCCTGCGGAGGCCCCCGAGATTGCGCTGAGTGTCATCGTGGAGAATGCCGGTGGCGGCGGGTTGAACGCGGCGCCGGTCGCACATGATGTGCTCGAGGTGTACTTCCGCAAGCGGGGCATGCTCGAAGAAGAGACCGAGGGCATCGAAGGCAAAGGGGAGCAGCAGGTTGCTACCGTTCGTGAGACGGCGACGGAAGAGCCACAAGGCGATGTTCCTCCTCCACCGGATGAAGGCGAGAGCCCTTCACCCGCGGCTGCGCAAAGTCCCGGCAATGCTCCAATCGCTACCGAGAGGGGCGCTACCGAGGGGGGCGCCACCGACGCGGGTGCCACCGGCGAGGCCCCTTCGACACCGGCTCCACTACCGAAGGCGCCGGCTGTTGTTTCTTTTGGAGCGCGTCCATGAGAGTACTTCGAAGAATCGATAAGAGAACCTTAGCCAATCTCAACTGGCCTCTCATTGGAATCATGTTGTTGTTGTGCGCTATGGGCCTGGGAGTTCAGTACAGCGCTGGGTATGATCCGGACCTTGGTTACAGTCCTCCGATGCAACGGCAGATGGCCGCGATGGCGGCTGGGCTGGTGGTGTTTATCGTGTGTATGTGTCTCACGACATCCTTCTGGCGGCGGATGTCATATCCGCTTTTTGTGGTGGGGACGTTGGCGCTGTTCGGTATCCTCGTAGGTGGTGTGGTCGCAGGCGGTGCAAGGCGATGGCTTGATGTGGGAGGGTTCCGTGTGCAGCCGTCGGAATTCATGAAGCTCGGTATGATCCTCGCGCTTGCCCGCTACTGCAGTGGTGAACGTGCTCCCCGCGACGGTTATACCCTTGCACGATTGATACCGCCGCTGATTATCATGGCAATTCCCGTCTCCCTTATTATCCAACAGCCGGACCTCGGAACATCACTCTTGTATCTGTTCGTCGGCGGCTCGATGCTGCTTCTAGCAGGCATTCGTACCGGCACCCTGCTTCGTTTGACATTGTTTGCGATCGTGCTGGTAATTCCCGCCTGGAACTTCATGCTGCACGATTACCAGCGGGAACGAGTTCTCAACTTTCTGACGCCGGAGCGTGACCCGCTCGGCAGCGGCTACCATGCCATTCAATCGAAGATTGCTGTGGGGTCGGGGGCAGTTACCGGAAAGGGATTTCTAGAAGGAACGCAGACACAGCTTCGTTTCCTACCGGAACAAACCACGGATTTCATTTTTTCTGTCTTAGCCGAAGAGTGGGGTTTTGCCGGGTCGATTACGGCCATTTCCCTCTATGGCTTGCTCATCCTTTTGTTGCTTCGGGTCGGTTCCCGCTGTAGCGACGCATATTCCGCGTTTGTCTCCTTCGGCGTCGCCGCGCTCATTTTTTGGCATATGATAATCAACATCGGCATGGTTATCGGCATCCTTCCGGTGGTTGGCTTGACGCTGACGTTGATGAGCTTTGGTGGGTCGTCGGTGGTAACGCTGATGGCGGCGCTGGGTATCGTCGCCGGTTTCTCCATGCGACGCTTCATGTTTGCCTAGCAAGGTGCTGAAAACTCTCTTCAGTCCGGATGGACTTTTTCAGGACTCTGCCGGAGCACTATTTCGGCGATAAGCCGCCAATCAAGTCGTGTGCTTCTTGAAGGTAGGTCGCGGCTTTTTGCTTTCGGCCGTGGAGATAATGCACCTTCGAGAGCCCGAGCAAGCAAGCGGCTAGTCGGTGCAGCAGCCACTCGTGAGCGTCCGGTGCATGAGGAAATCTGAGTAGGGTACGCCAGAGAGCTATTGCACGTTCGTAGCTTCGTATGGCTTCGATTCCCTTGCCTGCTTTGCGCTGTGCTCGTCCTAACCAACTAAGGGTTCGCGAGAGCCGAAGGATAACGTTATACGAAGCATCGAGAACGACAAGAGAGTCAAGCACCTCTCGGCTCCTTTGAAATGCCGCACGGGCGTCGTCGAACCGTCCGAGGGCATAAAGCTCCTCCCCGTGGTGCTGAGCAATTTCGGCCAAATCGCTCAC
>JAGRAW010000421.1 GCA_020434415.1 Bdellovibrionales bacterium | reverse complement strand
AATCGCGGCGGCTCGGTAAACCTCGGCCGGTGCAAGACCGAATAGAAAGTCTCCCGCCTGGAAAGGTAGGGACGCGGCTGCTCGTCGCGCGAGCTTTTGGGTTGCGTCGCTTAGATGAATGATTACCGCCGCTCGTAAGAACGGTAACAGAATCCCGCTTATCGCGACCTCCTCCTCCCTTCTTTGTTGCGCAAGTAGCCCGGTGAGAGGCCCGCGGGAGCGGCCCTCTCCAGAAGCCGCGAGGGGCTTCTTCCCGGTGCTCCCAATCGCTGAGGCATCTTGCCTCAGGTGGTGCAGCTTGCCGCAGCCGTCAGCGTTCTAACCCACCGAATTCATTCGCAGCTCAAAGTTGGCATGGCCTTGCATTAGAAGGGCGTGTCCGCCCATGGAGGGCGGCCCTTTCAAGAGGAGCAAGATGTCATCCACGGAAGAACACGTAGACAGCGAGACGGTGGAAGCCCTCGTCGAGCAACACATAGCGTATGCGAAATCACTCGCGCAGCGGTTCTATCTCAGTCGGCAGCACGTCGGTATCGAGCTTGATGATTACATTGGTGCCGCCCTGCTTGGTCTCTGCGATGCAGCTCGACGGTACGATCCGAAGAAGAACGACAACTTTCGAACCTTCAGCTTCTTCCGTATTCGGGGTTCGATGTACGACTTGATGCGGCGAGGCGGCGGGGTTTCCAGAGAGTACTATAGCGAGCTTTTGCGCAAGTCCGGTGACAGGCCGGAAGGAGAAGGCAAGAAGCGACTGGGCTTCGGACTCGCCAATGATCCCAAAGCGCTTCGCCAGTTAGCGGTAGTCATCGAGCAATTCGGCATGTGCGTCCATCACTCTTCGGGTACGGACGAAGTCGACCTGAGTTACGCGGACTGTCAGACTCCCGAAGAACAGGTAAGTCGACGTACCTTCTCCCGCGATATCGGTCGGATAATTGAAGCGCTTCCTGAGCGGGAGCGCGCCATCATCCGACGGCGGTATTTCGAAGCTCAGACCTTCGAAGAAATGCGCGACATTTTTGATGGGGTATCGAAAAGCTGGATATCTCGTCTTCACAATCGCGGCCTCGAACGACTGCGGGTGCAACTTGAAGCGCAGTACGGCAAAGCCTTGCTGCAGGAGCAAGGCTATGTGCAGTAGAGGTCGTCTAGTGCTGGCGCTCATCGTACTAGTGCTCCTTGCCGGTGGGTGCTCGGAGCCGATTCTTCATGAACTTGACGAGGGCCAGGCGAATCAAGTTCGACTGGCCCTGGCCCAGTCAGGCATCGATGCCGAGAAAGTTCGTGAAGGGTCGATGTGGAGCATCGCGGTCGACTCCCGCCGCTCCGCCGCAGCGCTTGCGGAAATCGAGCGCAGGCGGCTGCTGCCGCTTCACTCGGAGAAGCCGTCCGACTCCGCGGCGGGATTCCTTCCAACCCGGGAGGAACGTCGTCACCGACTGCAAGAACAGCTCTCGCTTTCGCTCGGAAAGACTCTGGAGCAGTTTCCCGGCGTGATCGAAGCGAGAGTGCACATCGCCTCCACGCCGCTCCGTACTGTTCCAGGAATCGAAAGCGCCGCCGGTGAAACAGCCGGAGTGCTGCTTGTCGGCGACGAGTCGCAGATCGTGGTCGACAAAGTTCGGCAACTTGTTTCCGGTGCCACAGGGCTGGACTCGGAGAGGATCTCGGTCGTGGTCGTGGCGGACGAAGCGCCTGCCACGGTTGGTACCGTGCGCGCTCCCGAACCTCCAGCGACGCCATCGCTTCAAGCGCTGGCGGAAATCAATCCTCTCTGGTGCGCGGGTGTCGGTATGGTGCTGCTGACGGCACTGATGACTGAACGCTCGCGGTCGTTGCAGCGGTCACTGAGGAAGCGCGCGAATGAATGAGATGAGCTGTGTCGGCAGCGAAGCCAAAGCACTGTTGCACGCGGTGCTTCAGCTTCAATCCGAACGCGCTGACGCTGCCGACATTCAGAGAGCGCTGCCGGGGAGTAAAATCTGCATGGAGATCCTCGTCGTAGCAAGGCTCCGCGGGTGTTCACTAGGAACGGCAGCTTTCATCCGTCCAGGGGCGTTGGTATCGCTCAGCGACACAAGGCTCTCTTGCTGGTCGATTATTGGAAGGCTCGGGGCTAGAAGTCCGGCGTATCGATGGGACGGCGCGATCGCACCGGAGGAGGCGCGCCGAGTGTGTTTTCAAGTGGCGGCGAAACAGGAGTTTTTGAAAGAAGCTATGGAGCCATTAGAACTTGCAGTCGAGCTTGGTCGGTGTCGCGTAGAGCTTGAAGCACTGACGAGGCTTACACCGGGTAGTATTTGCCGGCTGGTATTACCCGAAAATGGTGCGGTGCAGTTGACGCTGGACGGTGAGGTGCTGGCACATGCGACCATCGTTGACTGGGAGGGGAAGCCGGCACTGCAGATTGCCGCAATTGGCGAGCTATTTGCCGAGAAACTTTCCAGCGCAATCTTCGATAATGTAGCAGCGGCAGGTGAGGACGGACAACGCTAGCGTCCTCACCTCGCACTGCAATTAGTGCGGCCGAGGTACCCAAGTGAAATGAAGAGGAGTGAAAAGTATGAATAATATCGGTGAAAGCTTCTTTCAGGGAGCGATGCAAACGGTGCAGAACGCCGTCCACTATCTCCCGGAACCGCTTGCGCAAGGCGTGGATTTTGCCGGCAGTCTGCTGCGGTCGGACAATACGACTACCATCGAATTTTCGGATTCGGCTCAAGAGCTGATTAATCGACAAATCGAGGTGCAACTCGAACTGCAGCAAGTGACCTTCGTATCCAATATCGAGCGTTCGGAGCACGAAGGGCGGATGGCCGCGGTTCGCAATATTCGCGTCGGATAGACCCGTCGCAATCGAGAATCGCTTAATCACTGTTTGGCCGTCGCATGCAGATGGGCGTTGCGTGCGGCGGCCTACTTTTGGAGAAAAGAGCATGACTGAAAGCATTGGAAATCTATATCCCGGAAGCGGTGCTTCCGGCGCGCACGCTGCCGCAAGCGACGGTGCATTCAGCGAGAAGCTGTTGGACCTTGGCACAAGCAATCGGGAGATGATGGACATCGTAAATCGGGTTTTTACCTCGGGCGAGGGTTCTGCCGAAGAACAACAGCAAGTCACAGCCCTTCTGAACATGCGAGCACAGCAAATCGGTTCGCTCTCGAATGCGCTGCGAGTGCTCTTCGACACCATCGCAGCAATAGTGCGGAATATTCGAGCATAGGTGAAAATGGCACGAGCGCTGATGCATAAGACGGCATTCTAGTGGAGCAGTTCGTTGTATGACCAACACAGGAGTAAAGGATTGCTTCCTGCCGCTCGCGGTGGTTGCCGTGGTAGGGATCATGATCTTCCCTTTGCCGCCGGGTCTGCTTGATGCGTTTTTAATTTGCAATCTGACGCTGGCGCTCGTGCTGTTGATTAGCGCTGTCTATCTTTCGGAGCCTCAACGATTCACCTCGCTTCCGACGATCCTCCTATTGACAACGCTGTTTCGACTGGGTCTCAATATCGCGACGACACGACAAATCCTCTCCGGCGCCTCCGTGCCTGACATCGTCCTCACGTTTGGCGAATTCGTGGTGCAAAACAATTTGGTCGTGGGGG
>JAGRAW010000420.1 GCA_020434415.1 Bdellovibrionales bacterium | reverse complement strand
CCTTAGAGAGAACATATGGTGAGCGGGTCATGTGCTCGACCCCGCCGGCGATGAACAGCTCACCTTCTTCAGCTCGAATCGCGTGTGCCGCCTGCACGATGGCACCAAGACCGCTGGCGCAGAGGCGATTGACCGTTATCCCCGGAACACCGGTAGGAAGACCGGCAAGAAGCGAGGCAAAGCGGGCCACATTACGGTTGTCCTCGCCTGCCTGGTTGGCACAGCCGAGTATGACATCTTCAATAGCGTCGGGCGGCACGCTAGCGTTTCTGCGAAGAAGCTCGCGAATCGGCACGGCTGCGAGATCATCCGCGCGCACCGAACGTAATGCGCCGTTCAGCTTTCCGATGGGTGTGCGGATATAGTCGACAATATAGACGTTGTTCATCGAAGGCTCGCTATGTCGGGTGGCTGTCGGTAGGCCAAGTTTCGAGGAGTGGGGAAGGGCGGTAGCGCTCTGTGTTATACTGCGCTCGGAGTGCGTTGATCTGTGCAAGCACCGTCGCCGGGCCTATCTGCCGTATCCATTCTAAGGGACCCCGCGGATAGTTCGCTCCTTTCACCATTGCGGTATCGATATCTTCGACGGAAGCAACACCCGCTCGGCGCGCTTCCGCAGCTTCGTTCAGAATCATCGCGACGATGCGCTCCGAGATGTTCAACTGCAACGCACTATCTGCACTCGGCTGCAACTCGACTGCACCTGTTCGGTAATCATAAAACCCCACCTCGGTCTTCCGGCCGAGATGGCCTTTCGCCACCAGGGCCGCCTGTAGCTTTGACGGCTCGTACCGAGGATCGCACCCCATCGCGCGATAGAAGGTTTCGGTTACTGTCAGGTTGACGTCGATGCCGATGAGATCCATCAGTTGAAAGGGTCCCATGCGAAAGCCGCTCCGCTCGCGCATTGCCGAGTCGATAGTCGCTACATCAGCAATGCCTTCCTCAAGTATCCTAAGTGCTTCGCCGTAAAAAGGTCGGGCAATTCTATTGACGATAAAACCGGGAGTGTCCTTGGCTCGGACGGTAGTCTTGCCCCAGCGGCGAACGAGCGTTTCGGCACGCTTGACGACTTCTTGAGTGGTGTGGTCGGTGGGAATTATCTCGACCAGGGGTAGCACCGGGGCCGGATTGAAGAAGTGTAGTCCCAGAACTCGCTCCGGATTCGTCGCTTCCGCGGCGATTGCAGCCACTGAAAGCGAAGAAGTGTTGGTTGCGAAGAGGCAGCTCGGGGCACAGACGTCGCTTAAGCTCTCGAACAACTCTTGCTTTGCGGAGAGATTTTCAGAAATTGCTTCGAGCACCAGTGAACAAGGCTCCAGCTCTTCGATGCTGCGACACACCTGAATCCGGCCAAGAAGTTCCTGAGCAGCCTTTTTGGTAAGAGCCCCTTTCGTCACCAGCCGGTCCACTACTCCGGCGATACGCTCGGAAGCTGTGGCGGCAGACGCTGTGTCTGTTTCATACAAGTGAACGGGATGTCCATGTTGTGCTGCAAGCTGGGCTATGCCGCATCCCATCGTTCCCGCGCCGACAATGCCGATCGTTTCTTGCATTACGTGCCGTTGGAGCCGTGCATTACTTACCCCTAAAATCCTGCACTACTTACCCCTAAAATAAGGAGGCCGCTTTTCACGAAAGGCCCGAAGCGCTTCTTGGTGATCGTCGGTCAAGGAGGCCTCCTGCTGCAACGTGACCTCGAGCGCGAGCTGTTCCTCGAAACTGTTGGTTTCAGCTTCGTGGACTGCCTTCTTGATCAAACGGATTGCGACAGGCGCTTTTTCTGCCAGCTGTTCGGCAATTCGACACACTTCCTTCTCGAACGTATCCGCGGGCAGGACTCGAGACAGAAGGCCGAGCGAGCAGGCCTCGACCGCGGAAAGCCGCTCCCCTAAGAGAAAGAGCGAGAGCGCTCGTGTTCTACCGACGGCACGAGGGATGTTGTAAGTGCCGCCGCCATCGGGAATTAGACCGACATCAACGAAGGCAGGGACAATGAATGCTGTCTCAGCTGCAACAAGTATGTCACAGCAAGATGCGATGGTGAATCCTGCACCAGCGGCAGTGCCATTGAGCGCTGCGACATACGGAAGTCGACTGCTGCGGATGTGGCGGACCAGCGGGTTCAAGCGCGTTCGCAAGATTTCCTCAGCGCTCGGCGCATCTGGTTGCGCCAGCTCTTGTAGGTCTTGACCGGCGCTAAATGCTCGGCCGGCTCCCGTGATGACAACCGCGCGCACCTCGGAATTATGCTCGACCTCCAGCAGTGCGTTAAGCAGTTCGGCGGCCAACGTGCGGTCGAACGCGTTGAGCAAATCCGGTCGATTCAAGGTCAGATAGGCGACCCTGTTTCGCAGCTCATACCGGAGCGAATGAAAGTCCATACCGAATCGCTGTTCGAACCTGTGCAAAAGACGCTCCTTCGCATTGTATAATGAAGGCATGCGCAAGGTAAAACGCTAATGCTACAATCAAGGCTATGTCCGGTTACGACGCAAGAAACGGAGCATCGTCAATGACCATCGCTCCGGGCGCTCCCGCCCGTACCTTCCCCTCGGCGACAGGTGTCGCTTCCGGCTTCGATTGGCCGCGAATAGTCAAAATCATGCTGCTTTCTCGTGCTATCGATGCGATCGAAGAAACGGAGCTGTATCCCAACAAGCAAATTGCTTACCAGTTCTCGGCACGCGGACATGAATTGGGACAAGTGTTGCTCGGAAGCTTGCTCGACCGTTCACATGACGCGGCGTCCGCATACTATCGCTCGCGTCCGCTGCTATTGACGTTGGGTCTCTCGGTTGACGACGCCCTTGCCGCGCCCCTCGGTCGCTCAGGCGGCTTCAGTGATGGTCGTGACATCGGCGTCGTCTGTAATTTGCCGAATCCGAAGGGGCCGGTGGTACTGCCGATGGCGGGGGACGTCGGCTCCCAGTACACCCCAAGTTCCGGTTGGGCTGAAGCTATCCAGTACCATGAGTTCGTGTTGGGAAATAGCGACTACGAAGGGTGTATCGCTGTAGTCTTGGGTGGTGAGGGGTCCGTCGCGACGAACGGTTTCTGGTCGGCGCTGACGATGGCCACCACCCTCAGCTTACCGCAGTTGTTCTTTATTGAAGACAATGGCTACGCCATTTCGGTGCCTTCGGACAAGCAAACGCCCGGGGGGAACATTGCCGAGAATCTACGTTCCTTTCGTCATCTCCATTTGCTCGAGTGCGATGGAACGGATCCTATCGATGCCGCGGAGCGCATTCGCGAGGCCGTTCAGCATGTGCGCCTTGGACGCAGCCCGGCGTTAATTCGACTCGAAGTGCCTCGCCTTGCCGGTCACTCCGGGCAAGACACGCAGGCCTATAAACCTGCTGAGGAGCTTGCTGCCGAACAAACTCGGGATCCCTTACCTCGCTTGAAGGCGTATCTGGTTCCCACGGTCTTGAGCGAGGCGGCATGGAATGAACTAGCTGCAGCGGCGGATGCTGAAGTGAGAGAAGCTCTGGGTCGAGCGCTCAATCGGCCCGAGCCCGATCCGCGCACGATTGCGCGTTTTCGCTTCGTTGAGCACGATGAAGCGGGGGAGGAAATCAGTGCGATGCGCGGCGGATTGCCGCTGA
>JAGRAW010000041.1:2546-18024 GCA_020434415.1 Bdellovibrionales bacterium | reverse complement strand
GCCGACACACCCGCCCCAAATCAATGCTTCCTTCCACGACACCTCATCTGCCGCGGGATTAAGCGGGGGCTCGCTACCGAACGCCTTCTGCCAGGCGCGCTTCGATCCGGCACGAACCGCCAACGCCGAAGCAATGGCCGCTCCAAAAGAAAGTAGTGCCAACTCCTGACCGGCATCGGTGGGGAAATAGGTATCGGAAGTGTGTGGCATTGCTACGTTGCTCTCCTTCGGATTGGCCGAACGTCTAACTCATCTAAAGTAAAGTGAAGGCTGAAAGCACTTTCTCGAGTTCTTGGTGATCAGTAGTCTGCGTTCATTCACCCTCGGAGAGTATGATACGTGTCAGTGTCGGTGAGCCGGGTTGGCCGCGGCGCTTATCGAACAGCATCTCGAGCGTAAGCGCCCTCTGCGAAGGCGGGATCTACGGGTGGCAAACAACCACCCCCATCTTCAGAGAAGAGGTGCCTGCTATTCAGCACGGACGAAAGCGTGTGTTCGTACCACTGTTTGTCGCGAACGTAACCGCTTCGAGCGACCTTCCAGCTCACCCAACGACAGTTCGCGAATGGCGCTGTCTGAGGGACCGCGTAGAGTACATCTGGTGAAAGCATAGTCAGTTCATCGAGATGCAATCTGGCGTCGGTACGAGTGGCGAGGGTGACGTTGGTATGAAAGATGATGCTCTCCACTGGGAGAACGGTTGCTCCCGCATACATCCAAGCCAGAAGCCAACCTAGTGTGCGTACGATGTCGCCTGTGCTTTGCAGAGCATGCTGCCAGGCCAAATAGCAGAGCACGGCAGCGCAGTAGAGCACCGAGTAAGCGGCGAAGAACTTTTCGTAGCTTAGCCCATAAAAAACTACATACAGTGCCATGCGCCATCCGGCAGAGACGAGCAAGAGCATCGACGCCGCGATAAACACGCCCAGTAGCGACCGAAGCGCACTCTGCGTACATCTCACATAGCTGACCGTGAGAACGATGTTTAGAGCAGTCAGAACTATGAGCTGCCAGAAGCCGCCCTTTACCAATTGCTCGACGGTAGAGAAGTCGTCTGGAAGAGAACTGGTAAGCAACTTGCCTGCCTGAAGCCCCAGAAAGGCAAAATAGAGGACAAGGAGACCACCCAGGACAATAGCCCCGCTCAAGGGATCATGTTCTTGTGTATCGTGCGCCATTAGATCCGGAGCCGGCCGTGCGGAAATTGCAATGGTCGCTGTTATCGTGAGGCAGAGCAGCAGGAACACAATCGTTCTTTTCGCAAGGTCAGTAAGGGTAATCCATTCGAAAAAGGAAGACATCGCTTGATAGACCGCGTCAGCAGCTTTCGCGAAGTCTTCATCGACAGAAGCAAGCAGCGGGACCACCACCAAGCCTGAGAGCAGTAGCAAGAGACAAACGCCTTTTGCGATACGAAGAAAAAGCGACGCGTGGTCGGCGAGAAATCGTAGTGAAGGAAGGTGGCGTTTGATGTTGCTCCAGCCGACGGTCCAACTGAACATTGCCGCTACTGCACGGGTCCATGCACAGGCTACCGACAGCGCGCTCCACCGTAGCCTTTCCGAAACAAATTCATGCTGATAATAGAGTGAGAGCGCGGGGAGAAATACGAGCCACGAGATGTATTTCAAGAAGGGATTTTCGTACAGCGCAAAACTGAGCGCCATAAGAAAGAACGGCAATGCCCGCCGTACGTACAGTTTTTCGGACCATTCGGGCGGTTTGAAGGCAAACAGAATCAGTAGTAGGAACACGCTGGCGTTGAGCCCCAGCGCATAGCTTCCATTCGTCCAGACGTTCCAACTGCCGAGCACGAAGAGAGCGGATGCTGCTCCCGCAAGTGCCGCTTGCCGAGCGCTTACCGTTTGAAGACCGTTCTGATTCACTTTGGGACCTCCATGAATGTCGATTCAACTCTTTCTATAGGAGCTCTGCGACGGCAGTATGGAGGCAGTGTGAAATCGAGATGAAATGCGCCCGTTCGGCAGGTCCCGGAAGGTGTGTGCAACGGGCCGTGAGAGTCTGACACGGAGAGCAGATTTATCCATGATACGCTTGAAGCACCCTCGCAAGGTAGAAGACCCCGGTAGGAGGCTATGACCGCGACAATCCTGGTAATTGAGGACGAGCCCGCGATCGGAGAGACCGTCCGTTATGCATTGGAGTCGGAAGGATTTGTCGTCCTTCTGGTCCGGACCGGCGGCGAGGGACTCGAAGCTTTGGAGCGGGAGCGGGTTGCCCTGGCAGTCTTGGATATCGGGCTTCCCGATATGAACGGTCTGGAGCTGTTTCGACGGATTCGTGCCAACGATTCGGTCCCCGTTCTCTTTCTTACTGCTCGCGGTAGTGAAGTAGATCGCATTGTCGGCCTGGAATTGGGCGCAGATGATTACATGGTGAAGCCGTTCAGTCCGCGAGAACTTTCGGCAAGAGTCAAAGCCATTCTTCGTCGGACCGGAGGTGCGGCAGGCGGTCACGAACCTCCGGTCGCTAAAGGGCTGCCCTTCGTCATTGATAGGGAGCGTCACCGCGTTTTGTATTTTGGCGTCCCGCTCGTGCTGACACGGTTAGAGTTCCGTGTGCTCGAGCAGCTGGTCGCACGGCCGGGACACGTGTTTAGTCGCGACATGCTTATGGAGCATGGCTGGGACGACCCCGCGGCCAGCATGGACCGCACAGTAGATAGTCACATCAAGTCGATCCGCGCGAGATTGCGTGAGATTGCGCCTGAGGTTGAAGCCATTATTACTCACCGTGGCATCGGCTATTCCCTACGGGAGGATTGGTAGCGCGGATGACGCTTCGCACCTCCCTGCTGCTATTCTTTGCATCCGCAGTTACTGCCGTGATCGCTTTTTTCGTCGATTGGGTAACCGATGATCTCAAACCGGGGTATCGTGCGGCAGTCGAGGAGCTGATGGTCGACAGTGCCGAAATACTCGCGGCGCGTGTTGCGTTGGAAAGTGAAATGAAGGGCAGGCTCAGCGTGGAGGGGCTCGAAGCAGCCCTAGCAAACGCGGAGGCGAGGGAGCTTGCGGTACTGAACCATCAGCAACGTAAGACCCGAGTAGAGGCAAGAATATACGTCACCGATGCAGCAGGGGTGGTGGTATATGACTCGTGGAAGCTTGCTAGGCCCGGTGAGAGCTATGCCGAGTGGCGAGATGTCCTTTTGACGCTTCGCGGCGAGTATGGGGCCCGCACGTCTAAAGATGCGCCGGGCGATCCCGAAAACTCTATGATGTATGTTGCGGCACCAATTATACTGCAGGGGCAACTCGGCGGTACCCTCACCCTGGGAAAGTCAGCTCGTCTGGCAAACGATATTGTCCGAAGTGCGAGAGACAGAATCGCTTTGGGGGCCGTGTTCTCTGTCGCGATTGGTCTACTCTTTGCGGCGCTGATTAGCGCTTGGTTTACGCGGCCCCTCGCGCAGCTCGAAAGGTATGCCATTGCCGTTCGCGACGGTGAGCGAGCGGAACCACCGCCGGTAAAAGGTGAGATCGGAGCCGTCGCATCTGCTTTCGAGCAGATGAGAGAAAGCTTGGAGGGAAGACAATATGTCGAGCGATATCTGCAGACGCTTACCCACGAACTGAAAAGCCCAATCACCGCGATTCAGGCCTCTGCTGAACTAATTGGAGAGATAGCCAAGGAGCCGGCAGCGCAAAAATTCACTGAGCACCTACTGCAGGAAAGCCGGCGCATGCGTATCCTGGTTGATAGGCTACTTGAGCTATCAGCACTGGAGCGACGGGGCAGTTTGGAGCGACGCGAGGCCGTTGATTTGGGTGCCGTGGTAAAGGCTAGTGTTGATAGTCTCGGCAACAAGGCGCGACAGCAGTGCGTCAACCTCGTGATTGCGACACTCTCTCCGCACCTAACCGTTCGCGGTAGTAGGAGTCTGCTCGAGATTGCCATCAGCAATCTCATCGACAACGCGATCGACTTCTCACCGCGGGATGGGCAGATCGAAGTTGCGGTAACTTCGCAAGCAAAGGCGCTCGAGGTGCGCATCCGCGATCAAGGAGTAGGCATACCCGACTATGCACGAAATAGGGTCTTCGAGCGGTTCTTTTCACTGCCGCGACCGGGGAGTGAACGGAAAAGCACCGGTCTAGGCCTGAGCATCGTCCGAGAGATTGCAACCCTTCATCACGGAACCGTTGAGCTCTTCAGTCCCGCTGAAGGTGGGACTGAAGCTTTACTACGCCTACCTACCGAGCAAGCAGCACTGGAATCTTAGGGGGATTCGCAGTGGCACGTGTGAGCGCAACCGCAGAATACTGTTGCATTCTGCGTCCAAGAAACCAGAGAGTTCTTGGACCCGAAAGAGCGTTAAAATTGCCTGCCCTTGTGTTTCCGAGCTCATGCAAGTAAAAACCTCGCTTTAACGTCCTCAAGTTCTAGGGGTGTAGCTCGCGTAAGATTCGCCGGGCAGCCCATCCCCCGCTGCTGGTAGCCGCCGGGTTGTAAGATCTCTACCCTCGTCTTACCGGGAAGTTTGTATTCTCATATCGTTACGATAGGCCTGCTATCGAAACGGTATGGGGAGTCTCGATAGGTTTGGGACTGCTCTGTGCCGTGCTGTACGGTTCGGACTGCTCCAGAGTTTTTTCGAAAGGGGACTGATGATGTCCTACACAAAGAAAGCGCCAAAGTATAAGAGTATTCGACGCGGAATCGTACTGATCCATTTCAGTACAGACCCGTCCAAGATCGCTCGTGAGTTGCTCGCTCAGATCGCCGAAGTAGGCTTCGACACCGTTCAGGTGCCGGTGCTCGACATCAATGCAAAGAGCGAATACGTCGCGCTTGCAGAACGCGCTGCGGAGCAGGGGCTTGTCTGCTCGGTTGTAACCGTGTGTCCCGCCGGGAAAGATGAGGGCGGTTTGTTCCTTGCAGATCCCGGTGGAAGCGGTCGGGCTCAAGAAGTTTTCGAAACGTATATGGCTGGAGTAGTGGACATTGCCGTTGCCATGCGAATGTTTGCCGATGAGCCGGTCAAGGTTGTCGGTCCATTTGCAGAACCTCTAGGCGGCGCGTCGACTCCGGAAGACGCGAACCCTGCGTCGGATCGTTGGAGGCGATCGGTGGTCACGCTGGCCCGGGTCGCGAGGAATGCCGCCGATAAGGGGGCCGTGCTGCTCCTCGAGTTTCTTAATCGCTGGGAGCAGCGACTCGTGTGTAACTCCATTCGGGGCCGTTTGTTTGTCGAGCAAGTAAACGCGCATCCGGCGAGTGGTGAAGCAACAGTCTACGGACTGTATGACTCCCACCACGCCCATATCGAGGGAGGCAAAGACATCGCTCGTGAATTGGTCGACTTCATTCCCGTGCTTGGCGGCTATCATGCGTCGGAAAGTCACCGCGGGGTGCTCGGAACCGGGCGAACGACGGCAGAGCTGGAAATCCGTGAAATTCAACATGCGGGTCTTGGCTCAACGGCGCAGCCCTTCGACGTCTGGATAGAAATGTTCAGCGGATCGGATCCTGGTCTCGCGGCTGCGACCTGCGTTTGGGACTCGCAGATTACCGGTCGTGAACTGGAAGCATCGGCAGAATCCCTCCGTGAGCTCGATCGCTACATCACCCGTGCCGGCTATGCTCTGAATCTGGGGTAAGCAGCATCTCGTTACGAGACGCTGTTCTCTTCCGCTACGTGAAGAGTCGTCGGCAGAGTAGGTTTTTTGCGTACTCCGCAGAGACTCGCCCTGCCGATGTTCTACCGCTGCCCAACGGAAGCGCATGAAGTGCTTCGTCATCAGTCCAATTTGAACTCGGGGGAAGCTCATGCTCACGTCCAGCAGGTGCGGCTGATTGGCGGCGGTGGAACCAAGATCGGCGTCGGTATTACCGCCGCTGCGAGACACTTCCCTCGCCCGGATTTGATTATCGTCATTACCGACGGCGATACCGACTGGCCCAAGCGCGGGCCAAGGGGAATTCCGGTGGTGTGCGTTATGGTTAGCGCAAATCAGACGGCACCGCGCTGGATCCACAAGGTGATCCAAGTGCCGCTCCGGTAGATCGGCTGACGTCGATCGGTGGAGCATGAGAGACGGTTTACAGAAGTGCTGTTCACCGTCTCCATCTTGCACGCAGCGCCGCCTAGGGCGGGCCGACGCAGCGCTTCTCCATCCCATTTTGACTTACCGTTCAGTGCCTGCTAGCCAGTTCTATAGACGTTCCTTCTCCACTCGGTAGGCCGTCGCTGCTGCGACTGAGTTCCCTCACGATCTATCAAGGGTAGTTTTGCTTGCTTGGTCTCGGACCGGGATGGAGGCGCATGTACTTGTGCCTCCATCGCCGATCGGAGGCCGTGTAAGCGCAAGAGCAATGGGTTCTTGTGAGGTTTTCCTTCTCTAGCTGTGAAGGGTTGTCCGATGAGAGTAAGGCTTGGCGGTGATTACGGTGCCAGCAGTTTCAAGCCGGCGGGGTTCCTTGATAACGAGCTGCGGTTCCTTCCGAATATGGAAGTGCCGAGCCGGGCTGCTGAAGGTCCGGCGGTTGGGTTGGAGGTGATATTCTCGGCGTTTGAGCGATTTCTCGACGAGTCGAACATTTCGCCAAGCGAAGTCGAGTCTGTGACGCTCGGATTGGCAGGGGTGCTTTCCGCTCCGGGCGTTCTTGGAGCAAACCCCAACTTCGGAAATGAAGCCTGGTCACGCTATGAGTTAGCCGAGGCCATTGAACAGGAAGCCCTTGTTCGATGGTCACGCCCGCTGACTGCAAACCTCCTTCACGACGGTGCGGCGCTTGCTGTCTACGAAGCACACCGGCGAGGAGATGCCTTCCAGAACTTGCTCGCCATTACGTCGGGCACGGGGCTCGGCGGCGGTCTGGCAATGCGAAAGCCGGGAGCCGCAGGCATGCCCTTGGTGCTCCGCGGCGCGAGCGGGCGGGGCATGGAGATCGGGCATCAAGCAGCACGAGTGGATTTGTTCTTGGAGTGTAATCCGATTCTTGCCGGAGCTGACCCGCCTGAGTGCGCGTGTGGCCGGGGACACTGTGTTGAACTGTTCGGATCGCGAGCCCTGCTCAAGTGGGGACTTCCGGCGGTACTCAACCGGGTCGCCAACCATGCACTGAGCCAGGTGCCGGCACCGGAAGCAGTGGGCCGCGTGCGAGATTTCGCGGAGTCCGGCGATTCTGTTTGTCTGGATTTGTTTCGTGCTCAAGCGTTCGGCGTTGGTATGGCGGCCGCAAATCTCAATTCCGTAGCTTGTGCAGACACCATTGTCGTCGATGGCGGTCTGGTGAACACGACACCGGAACTTCGCGAGGAAGTGTTAGAGCGAATCAAAGCAGGATTCGGCCTTGCTAGCGGCGTTTTTTCCCACCTCGATCCGGAGATGACGATCGAGCTTGCAAGTGACCGCGATGACCGGGGTACTGCATGCGGCGCCGCGTTGTATGCCGGGTACTGCTAGCAAGAGGAGCCCAGCAGCACGTGCAAGACGTGGTGATGTAGAATCAGGGTTATTTTCTACCGATTCCTTGGGCAGTGAGTCTCTTGCGCTACACCGCCCATTCTCTTCGCCAAGAACCCGTCGCATTCAGGCTACTCTCCATTTTTCGAGATACCTTCTAGTGTCCTGCTTCATTAAATCGACGACAAAGTGCAGGGCACTACTCGCGGCCGGAGGCCGCGAAAAATAAAGACATTTTTGCTAGTGGGGCGAGCTACAGGCGCTGGAGTTATTCAGCGAACTAACGAATCGCCCCACTAGTAACACTGCTCATACCGGCGTATCCTAGGGAAACATCATCAGCCGAAGGATACTATGTCGAATCATCCCCTAGTTCAGGTTGTTGCCGCGATACTGGAGACCGATGGCCGCATTCTCATTGCCCGTCGCCGTGTGCACAAATCGAACGGTGGACTTTGGGAGTTTCCCGGGGGGCGGGTAGAGGAGGGGGAAAGCCGGCAAGAGGCGCTCGTTCGGGAGCTTCTCGAAGAGCTGGGACTTGCGATTCACGTGAAGGAACAGTTCCTGCATTCCTCTCATTCGTCAGAACGTAATCGCATAGAGCTTTACACCTATCGGGCGTGGCTCCAGGGCGGTCAGCTTTCGTCGGTCGACCATGACGCGCTTGCTTGGGTGGCGGCAAGCGAGCTGAAGTCTTTTGCGTTTACCCCAGCGGACTTGCCGGTGGTCGCAAGGTTGTCAAACTGTTGAATCCATCTCCGAGAGTGGAACGGGTCCTACCGAGAAGCTGAAGGTACCACATCCGGCAAGACACCGGAGAGATCGAAGCGAGTTCGCGCCGCCGGTGTGAGTTTGATGCTTTTGCGCACGATGATTCGGTCGGTCTGCAGTTCGTTCACACTGGTGCTCTCCCGGCCCCAATGGTGTTTCAAGAGGCGCCAGGGTCCGCTTGTTTCAGCGAGTCGGAGTAGGGGGGAAGGCTCAACGAGTAAAACCGGATCCTCGGCAGCATGCTCGAGGAGTGCGGTAGTTGGCAGTGGGACGATGTCGACCTGCCCGTACTGAAGGCGTCGAAGGAGGTCGCTCGGTTTAGGAATGAACTGAAAGACTATTTTAGAGGCCGCCGGACGCTTCCCTCCCGCGAGAGGTGCTGCATGTAAAGTGATACCGCGGTTCGGTCGGTGCTCCGTGATCTGCAGAGGGCCATACCATGCAACTGCCGTTCCGGAACCAAACTGACGCCCGAAAAGATCCCGTAGTCTAAGGTCAGTGAGTGGAAGGGTGCCGACCGTTTTTAGAAAATGCGGATCGGCGGCCTCGAGAGTGAAGACAATTTCCGACTGCTCCTCTGTTGCTTGAATGGCAGAAATCGCAGCAAGCGATTTCATGAAGGGCACCTCATCTCGAAACGCGAAGCCGCGAGCAACGGTGCGATACGCTTCAAAAATGCGAGCGACGTCGGTAGGGCCGAGTGGATTGCCGCTGGCGAAGGTTTGATCGGCAGGTATGCCAATCCGCCATTCTGCAGCCGATGCAGATCGCGAGACGCTCGTGGCAAATGCCGGTTCGACGCCGCCTGTGGGTGCAAGCGCAGTTAAGCCGAGAGCTGCTGTTTCTAACAGGATCCTTTGCACCGGTTCATTGACGGCGAGAGGATCGACGTGGGTCAGCTCATAGGGAATTGCGACGACTAGCGATCCGTCGTCTGCTGCCGCGGCAGGCAAGGCTATGGCGAATAGACTTGCAATTGCTGTGATTAGACATCCGACACGGCTATTCATACGCATCCACGATCGCTGAAAGGCCGTTCTTGAAAGAGCCTCGACCTTCGAAGTTGCCAAGTCGAATTTTTAGAAAATAGGGTCCTGTCTGACCTCTCAGGTCCACGGCGATGGCTTCCTTGCCGTCGACCAAGAAATGACGAAGCTCAGAGGCAGCTTTGAACGGCGTAAAGGAGATGTTGTCCCTGCTATAGAGCACGTCCAGCGAGGTCCGACCGCGCTCGATGCGCTTGGTTCCGTTCCGGACGAGCAACAATGACGGACTTCGGCCTTCGGGCACGAATATCCCCACCGAAGAATTTCGTTTATGAAGCGCGACTTCCGCCGAGAAAAAATCACTTCGCCACATGCTCAGCATCGTCTCCCGAGGCAGCACGTCTTTGTCTAGAAACGAGCGAAGCAGATTGACCCGAGTCAGGGCAGAACGTTGCCGCAACAATGCGGCCCATTCCGGGTTCCCTTCTTGCTCATATAGTTCGGCAAGAAGTCGGTCGAGCGGGCGCCGTATGCCCTCCTCCGAGCGACTGATAGGCAGACGTTCCGTATATTTGAGCGCTTTGTTGAGAGGAATTGAATTCGCGGCTTCCTCCTGCAGGGTAGGGGCTGCTTCGACAAGCGCCACTTCAAGTGCATGGGCAAACGTTTGTTGCCACGCTTGATATTCGCGAGGGCGTTGATTCGCAAAGTATTCAATCCAGTTTAAAACGTTGGGAAACTTCGTGGTAATCGCCTGTTTGAGCTCAGCCTGAGAAGTGACCAGACCGTAAAAATAATGCTGTTGTGCTTCGGTGAACTGTGGGTTGAGCCGTTCCACTTCTCGGAGGAGCGTAAGTGCTTGCCCTTGCTCGCCGAGCGATCGGTAGACAAGGGAGGCGAGGTAGGCGGTGAAGACGTTCCGAGGTTGCAGGTGACGCGCCCATGTTAAGCGCGCTCGCGAAAGGGCAGTGGCAGTTGCCTCTGCTTCGGGAAAGGCTTTCGCTGTCTGAGCGACTTCGTCAGGACAGAGTGCGCTGTCGCCGGCTCGCGCGGCCGCTTTAGCCCATGCGATGTGATAGAGCGCGTCCGTCGGAGCGAGCCCCATCGCTCTGGTAAAAGACCGCAGCGCCGAGCAAATCTGCGCCGGATGCTCCTTCTGTCGCAGAGTCAGCTCTCCCGCGATGTAGTGAAGCTGCGGGTGATTGACGTTCGAAGCAAGCTGCCTCGCGTCGTCGGTCAGCGCGGCTAAAAAAGCATCACTTGGGGGCGGCTTGTCCTCATACCGTTGCCACAGGGCTGCTTCTACGGCCTCTGCGTTCTGAAACCGAGCCGCTCGATAGCTTGCCTGCGCTTGGAACGTGGTCCAGAGCGCAGCGGCGCCGAGAAGAACTCCAGCTACGACGTTTCGGATCGGCGGTGTGCTCATTGCGTCTCAGCAGGGCAGCCGCTGGAGGCTGCGATACTCTTCTCAGCAAGGTGGTAGAACTTGTTCAACAATGCAACCAGAAGTTGTCCCATGGCATACGGAGCATGGGTGCCAACTTCTGTCTCCAGCCCGATTGTCGGGCATGGGGATCTGTGAGCGCTCTACGCACACTGTCTTGCGATGCGCTCTAACGGGGCTTCGTCAAGAGGGTTAATCGTGCCTCTATCAACCGCGCCGGCTCATCGCACCGCTGCTGAGACTCTCAACCGTGATTGGTATACTTTCGATTGGTAGAGTTGTCCAAATCCGCTACAGTTGCCCCCTGGGGAGGAGGGCATATCGCATGATCAGCGGAGGTGAAAGCGAAACCGTCATCGACGTGGCTCGTGCGCCGCAAAGGTCAGCCCCTCTTGGTGCGACAGGCGCGGCTTTTCTCTGCGCCGCTGTTGCGGTGCTTTTTCCGCTCACCCTCGGCGGAAAGCTAAATGGTGCGACTGAGCTGGTTTCAATTCTAGGCTCGGCTGCGCTTCTCGTCCTTGCCGGTGCAATCAGCACGCGAAGGCTGGTGGCGCCTCCATCACTTCGGCGAACCACCTGGATGCTGCTTCCCTTGTGCGTCCTTCTCTCGCTGCAACTTGTCCCTCTGCCGGTCGGTCTATTGGAGAATGTCGCCGGTAAGGCAGCAGAAGCGTACCGGCACGTGCCGGTCGAGCACGGTACAATTTCACTGGATGCCGCAGCGTCTCGCGAACAAGTAAGTTGGTTGCTCGCGCTTCTCGGCATTGGCGGCCTGTTTGTCTCCATTCCCCGTCTCGACGGTGGCGCTCTGCTGGTTCGTCAGCATGCAACGCCAGGCGAACGTCGACGATTGGTGCCGCATCCTCTCGATCGTGTGAACCAGATCCTGCTGCATGGCGTGCTCATAGCCGGGGCGGTGAGCAGTGCGGTCGCCGTGCTGCATCAAGTCCAGGGTGCCACTGCGCTCTTTGGTGTGGTGCCGATTGCAGGGTCACACCGGCGCGCTGCGTTCCCGTTCGCGAACGCGAATGCCTTGGCGGCGATGATGGAGATGACGCTACTGCTGGGAGCCGGCTTTTTGCTTCGTGCGTTTGAAGCACGGGAGCGGCGAAGCGACGGCTATCCGCGCCGTTGGGTATGGCTCTACGGCGCCTCGGTGCTGCTCAGTAGCAGTACGTTGCTGCTCTCGGCTTCTCGAGTAGGGATCACGGTCAGTGCGTTCGGACTGCTCACGCTTGGATATTTCGTGTCCCGCTATCGCGGTTTCGCCGCGTTTCGGCGACGAAAAGCAGCTCGAATCGGACCTCCCAGCAGTCGGCGTTCCCTCGAGCAGCGAATGATGGTCTGGCTTTCGGGTATCGGCCTAAGTGTCCTGATTGTGGTCGCGTTGATTGTGCTCCTTGGCGACGCAGGCACGGAGGTAGTGCAAGAGCGATTTGGAGCAGGAGTAGAGCAGGGACTCGACGAAGCGCGTCGTGGTTTTCTTGCGGCAAGTATCGACGCTCTACCCGACTACTGGCTTTTCGGAGCAGGACTCGGTTGCTGGCATTTGGCTGTTGCGCCCGCCATCGAAGAACACTTGGCGCACCTTCGGCTCGACTACGCACACAACGAGTTCTTGCAACTATTCATCGAGACGGGGATTCTAGGTGTGTTCGCGCTGATTGGGGTGGTCGTCGTCCTGAGCCAACAGATTCGACGATATTGGCATGACACTGCTTCCTACGTCGATCGACTTGAAGTGCTTTCGCTGCTACTCGCGCTATTGCTGCCGTTTCTCCACGGGATGCTTGATTTTCCATTCCACATCCCCGCCCTTGCGTTTCTTTACGTAGTCATTCTTGCGGTGCTGGTTCGCAAGGTAGATCCTGTCGCGGGTCAGGCTTCCGAGGATGCAGTCATAAGCCGAGAGCGGCGAGTATCTGCCGGTTGACCTTTCGGACATCGTACTTTTCTTCGGCAAGAGCACGACTCTCCCGGCCCATTCGCAGACGAAGCTCTGCATCGCTGAGCAGCCGATCGAGTGCAGCCGCTAGTGCTGCAACGTCGCGTGGAGGAACAAGGAAACCGTTTGCTTCGTGCCGTACTGTTTCTCGGCATCCCGGCGTATCCGCCGTCACGATCGGACGACCAAGAGCAAGTGCCTCGAGAATCGTGCGGGGGGTGCCTTCGGGATAATATGACGGCAGGACATAAATGCTTGCGTGCTCGAGGTAGGGGCGGACATCGTCAACTTTACCGTGATACACAAGCGTTCCTTCGGCAATCCACTGGTCGAGTTCTGTTTGCGTGATCGCATTCGGATTGTCGTCGATCCATCCGATCAGGTGAAACTCAGCCTCGGGATAGCGTTGCTTGAGTAGCTTGGCAGCGGCGGCATACTCCCGCACTCCCTTGTCTCCCAGCAGGCGGGCAACCAGCAAACACCGTCCTTCAGGCGGCAGTGGTCGCTGCGAATATTGATCGACGTCAATGCCTGAGCCGTTGATCAACACCCGTTCGGTCCTCCGATTGAGCAGCTTGAACGATTCGAATGCCGCCTGGTCGTCAGGATTTTGAAAGTATACCACTCGCGCTCGGCGCAAGGCGGTCCGATACAAGCCTTTCGCGACAGCAGAAAGCATCCTCCTGCGAGGCGAGGTGCCGGAGAACGCATACCCGAGGCCCGTGACCATGGCGGCAATGGTGTTGACTCCGCTCAGCCGAGCCGCGATCGATCCGTAGATGACCGGCTTTATGGTATAGCTGAGGACGACATCCGGATTGAGTCGACGGAGTAAGTGGTAGAGCTGTCGCAGCGTTTTCAGGTCCGTCAACGGGTTCAGCCCGGTTCGCTTCAACGGGTATGATTCGTAGGAAACGCCAATCTCGGCTAGACTGGCGCTTAGCGCAGCATCCTCTTCGGGCGCGCAGGCAACGACGTCGTGTCCTCGAGCTGCCATTTCCCGGAGCATTGCGCCTCGAAATAGCGTCAAAGACTTACCATAGCTTCCTAACACCACCACCCGCGCCATCTTGCTCCCGTTGTGCGTTTGCGACCTCGTCGCCGCGATGTCGACCGGCGTCAGCCGTTGCCGATTGTTGCTGAAGATACTATAACGGCGGTTTTCCTTATACCCAGCCGTTCCGAATGCCACCTTCTGTATTACACGTCATTACGAACTTATCGAGCGGTGGAGCGGAGCGGATGCTCTGGAAGCTTATCGCTGCCTCGGATCCCCGAAGAGTTCGTCATGCCGTCGTGTCGTTGGTGGGCAAGGAGTTTATCGGTGAAGAGATCGAAAAGATAGGCGTTCCGGTGCATGCGCTTGGGCTTCGCCGTGGAGTCCTCCCAGGCCCGGGCGTGGTGCGAAAGCTCCTTTCCGCGGTTCGTGAGGCTGATCCGGATGTAGTGCAGGGATGGATGTACCATGCAAACGTCGCCGCTTCACTCGCTCGGCGTTTGACGAGGCGTAAAGCTGCGCTGGCGTGGAATATTCGTCATTCGCTGCATGATATCGGGCATGAAAGCGGGCTGACTCGGTTGACCATTCGCGCCGGCGCGCGCCTTTCCGGCGGTCCGCATGCCATCATCTACAACGCGGAGGCAAGTGCCCGGCAACATGAGGCCCTGGGCTACCGAAGCGAAACGCGGCGCATCATTCCCAATGGTTTCGACCTCGAACAATATCGTCCCGACGCGCAGGCTCGAGCCGCGGTGCGCGCTGAGTGGGGAGCCGCCGATTCGCTCGTGGTGGGGATGATTGGCCGCTTCCACCCGATGAAGGATCATCGAAGCTTTATCGAAGCCGCGCATATTTTCACCCGTACATGCCCAGACGCAGTATTCGTTTTCGCCGGTCAAGGGTGTACTGAAGAAAACACCGAGTTGCGCGCACTGCTTGAGCAATACGCTCCCTCAGCTTCCTTTCGATTGCTCGGTGAACGTCGCGACGTCCCTGCAATTCTAGCGGGGCTGGACGTACTGACGTCGTGCTCCCGGTGGGGTGAAGGGTTCTCCAATATTCTAGGAGAGGCATGCGCCTGCGAGGTGCCCTGTGTTGCGACGGATGTGGGCGACTCGTTGCATATCATCGGGGATACCGGAAAGGGTGTGCCGACCGGTAATCCGGAGGCGCTAGCGCGCGCTTGGCAGGAGCTACACGCCCTGGATGCGGACGGACGTAGCGCTCTGGGCGCTCGCGCACGGCAAAGAGTGCTGGAAAAATTTTCATTAAAAGCTATCGCAGAAACGTACAATTCTCTCTATGAGGCAATGGTCGGGACCTTGCGCTAGTCCTCACTTCTCCCGCTAACCAGCGGGAAACTCATGTGAATATAATACTCTCAAAAACCAGGTAAATTCTTTTCAACTCCGTCGCCCACTTCCCTTTTCCTACTAAAACTATATAATCCGTGCCCATTGAGCGGGGAGTGCTGACCAGGTTCGGAGCGATAATTTTTCTGCTCTCGAGCGAAAGGTCAGGTCCTAAGCGCCGTCATAGCCGCGGCAGGTGGGTAGCCTCTATTTGGAATCCAACGGAAGGTGCATTTCCCGCCGAAGTCTAAAAACCAACACGGATGTAGTGTTCGCAATGCAAGCTATTCGCAGTGTTCTAGTCGACTTTCGTTGTAACTTAATCACAGCAGCAACCCGACTCGCGACGGCACTCTTGCTCAGCGCGATGACGATGAGCGTTGCACAGGCGGACACCCATGTCGGGGTGTGGAACGGCTTCAACAACCATACCGTTGTCGCTGAAATCACCAACCTCGCGACATCGAAAGCTGATCTGTCGCTTTCGATGGTAACGAGCGACGGACAAGCGCTTGGCGCTGAACAATTCAGTATCGAGGCAGGTGGA
>JAGRAW010000041.1:0-2536 GCA_020434415.1 Bdellovibrionales bacterium | reverse complement strand
GTTGCGCTCAACAAGTACAACATCGTCGACAATCACGGTACCTACCTGGTCGAGCCCGCCTCCGGTTCCGGAGAGACTAATCTTACCGGCATCACGGCGTTCTACCGATTCGCGCCGACGGGCTCGACGAAGCCGGTGGAATACGCGTTCGCAATTCCCTGGCTTGCCGAGCTGACCGGGCCGAGCGCGGGTATTTTCAACTCCTTCAACCCTGCGCAAGGCCAGTTTCCCACGTTCAACTGGTTGACTGTCTATCTACCGCCAAATGCGACCGCACCGTTCAGCGCCGGAGTCGAGGTGTATGATCAGGCGGGCAATTTTCTGGCCGATCGCAGCTTTCGCGTGAACGGCTTGCAGCCGGGCGAACGCTTGGACTTCCCGCTCGGACACGAGCAAGGACAAGTTGTCGGCCTCTACCGCATCATTCCCGATAATCCGAACCAGGCGTATGGTTCGTTCCTTTCCCGCTACAGCCTGCAAGACGACGGATCCTATCGTTTCGCTTTCAGTTTGGGTGCGATGGAGGGTAGTTGTGATCCGGGACCGGTTCCTGCCTCGACAATGGATCCGGCAACCAACTGGGGTGAAGTTGCAAACATCGGCAACGCACCGGTAGCGGTTCAGGTGCAGGTGACTGACCAGGCGAGCAATGTGCTCCGAGACGAGCAGCACGTCATTGCTCCCTTCGCGCAACAACATTTCTACCTCAACGCGGACTTGGGGCTGCGCAACATCGGTTCCTTCAGAGTTCGCTGTGCGGATGTGCAGTCGGGAGGCCAGATCATCGTTCAGAGCCTCTACTATGGGCATCTCGCGCCAGACACCATTCCTACCGTCGAGTGGGCGTACGCCTCTCAGGCGAGAAATCAAGTCGCCGGTCAGGGCGCCATAATTCATGCTCCGGTCAATACGTTCATCAACGCCTTCAACTGGCTCAAGTCGCAGAATAACGGCCCGGCGGCGACCGCATTCAACCTGCTAGTGCTCGACGGAGCCGGCAAGGTCGTTGAAAACAGTCGTTCGAATTCGATCGCTCAAAGCGGAAGCCGGGATATCCCGATACACGAAATCGCCGGGGCAAATTTCATCGGCTCATTGGCGCAGGAAGTCACTTCCAAAGACGGGGCGCTGGCAACTGAGCTGATCCGAGTGTTCCCGCACAACTCCGGCCGAATTGGTTACATCATGAATGTGCCGACCTCGATCGAAGGGGAGCAGGGGCAAACCGGTTCGTCTTCTTCGTCCAGTTCCTCTTCTAGCTCGTCCGGTTCCAGCTCTTCCGGCTCAAGCTCCGGTAGCAGCTCTTCGTCTTCGTCCAGTTCTTCGTCTTCAAGCTCTTCGTCGAGCTCGGGGCAAGTGCCGGCACCGAAGCTGGAGACAGACCCTGATGAGCTGACCTTCGGCGTTATCGCGCTCGGCTCGATGTCTGCAGCGCAGCAGATAGAGTTGACGAACGCAGGCACGGGTGTCCTGACGATTCAGTCTGTTTCGATCGTAGGAACGGATGCCGGCCAGTTTTCGGTGACGCAGCCTTCGACCACTACCTTGGCCCCCGGTGCGAGCACGAGCGTTTCGGTAAAGTACGTCCCGACAGCGCCCGGTGCGGCGGCTGCCTCTGTGCAGATCGCATCAGACGGGACGGCTGTCCCTGTCTTGATTCCGCTGGCGGGTAACGCCAACGCAGAGGCTCTACGGATCAACGTCGGTGGTCCGGCGCTCGCGAATTGTGCGGGCAACGCTTGGGAAGGCGATCCCGACCCGAATACCAGTCCTTACGCAAGCGACGCTTCAGCTTCCGCACCTGTGAGCGATACCATCGCGGCTGTTGAAGATCCCGTCCTGGAGACGGCATGTCAGAGCGTGTATCAAACCGAGTTCTGGGGCGATAACCTCGCCTACAGCGTGCCGGTGGCGAACGGCGACTACATCGTCAGAGCCCACTTCGCCGAGATTTACGCTCCGTTCACCGCGGGCAACAAGCGAATCTTCGACATGAGCGCAGAAGGTGCTCCGGTGCTCGAGAACCTTGACATGGTAGCTCAGTACGGACAGTTCACCGCGATCGCACGTTCGTTCCGCGTGACGATATCTGACGGCAGTCTTGATTTGCAGTTTGCCGCGTCCAAGAACAACGCCAAGCTTGCGGGTCTGGAGATCATCGCGGATATCGGTCAAGAGTACGGCGCAGTCCGACTCAATGCCGGCGCTGATAGCGGCGTGGTCTATACCGACACCGAAGGGAAGGACTGGGTCGCAGATACGGACTATCCGCAGTTCATGGCAGATCCGGTTGCCACGGTCGTCTTTCCGGCTGACGGAGAACCTGAAATCACCACTCCGATAGCGAACACCGAAGACGATCTGCTGTATCAGACAGAGCGGCGCAGCAAGACCAAGACGAAGGCGCTGAAGTACGAGTTCCCGGTAAATGTGGGGCAGTACCGAGTACGTCTGCACTTCGCAGAATTGTTTTGGACCGCGGCGAACAAGAGGATCTTCAACGTAGTGGTGGAGAACGTGACTGCTCGGTCGAATC
>JAGRAW010000419.1:266-3626 GCA_020434415.1 Bdellovibrionales bacterium | reverse complement strand
AATGTCCGTTCCTTCATGGAGTGAGGGTAGCCATTGGAGCGGTATCTCCGCCGCCTCCAGTAGTTCCTCGGACCAATGACGATGCTTCACGTCAAGCAGCAAGGTCCCTGATGCGTCAGCGAGATCGGTAGCGAGCGTGCCGCTTAACCGGAAACGAACGTAGTCCTTGGGGAGGAGAATATGGGCGATCTTGCCAAATACCTCCGGTTCGTGGGCACGAACCCAAAGTAGCTTTGGAGCGGTAAAACCGGTGAGCGCACGGTTGCCGGTGATAGCCGCGAGCTTGTCAGTGCCGATGTGTTCGTGGAGCCAATCACATTGCGCCTGCGTGCGTTGGTCATTCCACAACAGTGCCGGGCGGAGCACGTGGTGCCCTGCGTCGAGGCACACAAGACCGTGCATCTGCCCGGCCAAGCCGACTCCCTTGATTCTTTCTCGAACGCCTTTGCCCGCGACCGTAATGCGTATTGCCTCTACCGCACTGGACCACCAGTCGCGCGGATTTTGCTCGCTCCACAAGGGATGCGGGTTGCTGATTGGATGGGGGACTGTTTGTCCACCGACCACTTTACCGGTGTCGTCGATGAGCAGTGCCTTCGTGCCCGACGTGCCGATATCAAGACCGAGCACTAACGTGCCGTTTGAGCTTTTCTGTGGCGATGGCGGCTGTTTCACTTAATGCTCCTGTGTTTCCGGGAGAGGGGAGCGTCCAGCGTAGCGAGGAAAGGCGCGTGAGGCAACGAAACCCTGACCGCGCGGCGAGGTGCAAGTTCGTCCGGCAGCTCAAGCGTCCTTGCTCAATTGCCGTACCCCGTGGCAGGCTTCCGGCATGAAAAGACCGGGGCAATTACGATTATTTTCGAGGGCGAAGGGAAAGGGAACTTGTGTTCTGACGTGCGGCATTCTTATCGGGCTGTTGCTTGGACTTTCGGCTTGCGGTGAGCCTAAAACGCCCGGCGGCGAAATCACCATCAAGAACGATATCCTGGACAAAGCCTACAACGCGATTCGCGTCGACAGCGTTCGCACGGCACGAGGTGCTTCCGGCTATAGTAAGACACTCAAGCCCGGGGACGAAGTCGTGCTGCCGTTCAAACAGATCCGCTCGCTTCGCTTTACCCGGCGCTATGCGGATCATTCCATGGTCTACATCGTCGAGTGTCCCAAAGCGTTCGATCGAAGAGTGACCTTCAAACTGATCGATGTGCACACCAACCGATTGAGCGGCGGTTGCGAACTCGTCAAGCGCGGTAGAATGGAGCGGGGCGTTGTCGACTGGGAGTGACGCAATCGTCTCGTGGGTCCGCGTGCATGAGTATCCCATCGAGCGGGAGCTCGTCTACTTTGTCAGCTTCGTCGTACTTTTGCCGCTTCTCGCGTATCTTTTGTTGAGCCGGTGCCGGCTTCCGAAGCCGGTAGCCTTCGAAGCGTTCAGCTACCGAGGCGGTGACGCTGAGTCGCGCATCCAGCGACTCATCCGTTGGCTTGTGCTGCCGCTGGTCCTGTACGTCCTGCTGTTTGACGGTCGGATAAATGGCTTCGCCGACTTCTACCACGAAGGGGAGCGTCTTGTTCCCTTACAAGTGGCCCTCCACGGAGGACTGCCCTACCGCGATGCGCATCTGCAGCACGGCCTTGGCCAGAATTTCGTGTTGCCGATGGTCGCCGCGAAGGTGTTCGAACCGACGCTGGAAGGCGTCCGCAAGCTCCAGCGTGTGCTCGATCCGCTCGCATACGTGGTAGTGTATTTCTTCGGGCTGCTGCTGTACAGAAACGCGGCTTCGGTTAGCCTATTCTTGGTGCTCACAGTTTCATCGGCAGGCTACTGGGTAGCGCTACGACAAGGACTGGGATTGCTCAGTTTCACTCTGCTCCTCGCCGCGATTGAGTTTCCGACATGGCGTCGCCTCGCACTGCTCAGTGCCGGAGCGATCGGTGCGCTGGCTTTCTGGTTCAGCGTCGAGATTGGCGTCTACACCGTTTGCGCGGGCGTAGTCTGGTTGCTGCTCGTTGCCGTTTGGACGCGAAAGCGCGTCGGTATCAGCTGGTATCTCGGAGGAGTCGTCTTTGTCTCTGCGCCGATACTTGTGTGGTTGCAAGTTTTGGGCGTCCTCGGTGATGCCGCGGCCAACCTGCACCGGCAGGTCACCACCCAACTGATTGTCTGGGGGTTGCCATTTCCGTCACCGTCCGCAGCATTCGCGGCGCTGTCGGCGGAGGGGATAGCCGCAGCGGATGTGAAGATGTACCTGCCGATCCTGAGCTATGTGCTGGCGGGAGGTTGGCTCGCATGGCGTCTGGCGAAGGGGGGTGACGCCGCGTCTCGGACGGTACGCATTGCGTTACTATACCTCGCCGGGTGCTTATTTTTTCGCACGGCGCTCGGGCGTTCGGATTACGGCCACTGGATTGACGGCAGCACACCGTGGTGGCCGCTATTGCTCCTCGTCATTGACGCATCGATGACCTCGGCCGGGGCAGCTTTGTTGAAACGACGTCGTCCGGCAAAACGCGAGGTCTTGGTGATCTGTCTTGGTGGGGCCGTACTACTGCTGGCATTCGAGGTTCATGCTCCGCTGCAGTTGGATCGTTTTTCTCGGGTAGGGCTCGAGTGGCGGGGCGCAAGCGCTGAGGAAATGCTGCCAAATGCGGGACATGCTCGCCTCCCATCCGATCAAGTTGAGCGGGCACGTCAGGTGCTTGCCTGCATCGAGTCGTTCGCAGGCTCAGAGCATGGATTCTATGATTTCAGCAATCAAGGTGCTTACTATTTCTTCAGCGGCCGCTTGCCGCCGTCGCGCTACTTCCAATCTGTGTATGCCGCCACTCCTTCGGAACAGCAGCAAGTGATAGATGACATCGAACGGGCCGCAGTGAGCGTTGTGCTCCTTGAGAGCGGCTCACCGTTTGACCGAATAGACGGAGTCGAGAACGCTGAGCGCGCAGCCGTTCTGTACTCGTATCTTGCTCGATCTTTTCCCGGCCGACGAAAGTGCGGTGATGCGACTATCCGCTTTCGCTAGCCGGGAGCGGCGTCGGTGCTTACAAGCGATCGATGATTTCCTTGACTGTCGGAGCTTCGCTGTGCCCGAAGCGGCTCTTGAAGGAGTCATTCTGCTCGGAACTGTGGAGCGCCTCGGTAAAGGCATCGATAAAGATCGGCCGCTTTCGGCCTTTCAGCCCGTCGAGGATCTTGATGAACAAAACGGGATGAGCATCGGACCAATGTGCTAGCGCGACAAGATCGTCCTGGTCAGGCTCCGTTCGTCCCGCACGAAACAGCCAGTTCACTACTTCCTTCGGATTCTTGTCCTCCTCGTAATCCTCCAGGAGGTCATGGACGGAACGCAAGTCAGCGGT
>JAGRAW010000419.1:0-234 GCA_020434415.1 Bdellovibrionales bacterium | reverse complement strand
CGCTTCAAGGTGGAGCAGCCAAGTGGAACCGTGGTAACGATCGCAGCGAGCAATATCGCGCTGCACCATGGGTGCCATATGGAGCACCAAGAGCGAGAAGTGCGGGTTTTCACTAGCGAGGCTCCTCAGGGTGGGGGTTTTTCTCTTCGAGTTTATCGGGGCGATACATCTCTCGATTGCAATACGATACGGGTCGGAAAATGTACCAGGCCCGCGTTCTTGTCCAAAGCTATT
>JAGRAW010000418.1 GCA_020434415.1 Bdellovibrionales bacterium | reverse complement strand
GTCCCAGTAGGCCCCCTTCACGAGGCGAATAGCAATTGGCGTTTCGCGTCGTTTCACCCAATCGATGATTGTCCTTAGATCGTCCGCTGTTCTTCGAAGGTAGGCCTGGAGGACGATGCCGCACTGAGAGTAGTCGCGGAGCGCAGGATCCTCGAGCGCCCGGCGGAACGCTTCGAGGGTAATGGTGGTAAGCGAGCTGTCCTCCATGTCGACGTACACGAAGGCGCGCAGCTCTTTCGCCCGCTTGAGCAGTGTTCGTAAGCGTTCGCACAGCACTCCGATGCTGTGTTCGGTAGCGACCGGCTTTGCTTGGGAATACAGGGCAGAAAGTTTGACAGAGACGTTCACCGGCGTTTGCTCGCAGACGTGCCCGGCGATAATCGGCTTCGCTTCAGCCCATTTCGGCGATTCTGCCGCGAGCACCGTCAGCAGATCGAGATAGGTGTCGAAGTACCGCGCTGCTTCCACTTCGCTCACGGCAGCCTCTCCCACCAGATCGACGGTAAAGGCCATTTTTTTTCGCCGCATCGCCCGCAGCTTAGGCAAAGCGTCACGAGGGGATTCTCCGACTATAAAACGCTCGGCGACAATGCGGACCTGTTGTCGAATCGCGCGAGCCACCACCTTAGCGGCAAGCGAGTCAGGCGAGAGGGAAAGCCCCTTCAAGAGCAAATCCGGCACCCTTCCTTCAAGCGGTCGGAAATACTCCTGCACATGCCGAATAATGGAGGCAGAATCCGGCAGACTGGGCAGCACATCGACAAAACGAAAGAGGCTGACTTTGACCTCTTCGTCTTCCATCGCCCAGGCAAGAAACTTCTCGGTATAAAACTGGGCGCTCAGCGGGCTATTCGACCGCGCCTCCGCTTCGGCCAGTATTTCTCGCCCGAGGGTCGTTACCTGCTGTTCAAGTCGTTGCGATTCGATTGGCATCCTCGGCTCCGCTCTCCTGTATACCTGGTAGGGGCGCTGAAAAATTCCCTCCGGTCGCGACAAAATCTCCCCGACCTTCTCATCCGACTAGTCAAGCAGGCTCACGGAATTAATGAAGCAAGACACTAGCTTAAACGAGGGTAAGCTACACAACAAGGTGTGACAATCGCTCCCGGTACTATCCGTGAGGGTACTGCGTGTCCAAACCGACTACGCTGTCTGCATAAAGTCCTTTTGTCCTGGCGCGACCCAGCCGATTTCATTATCTTCGAGGCAACATCAGGCATTCCGGAAGGCGTCATGACCATCAGATCCGTCCAACGGCGACACAAGGAGAACCGCTATAGCCGTCAGGCTATTGCGGCGGACGCGATTGCGCTAACGCACTTCGTTTTTGCAAATATCGCACTCATTCTTGGCGAAACGACCGAGCTTCTTGCCGCTATTGATATTCAACATGGCGGCATCCGTTTTATCTACGACTATTTAGATGCTCCGGTGTACCGTCTTCTCCAAGGGTTTGTCGGGGACGTGCGCGCCGACGGCATCTACATGCTAATCGCCGTCGAGCTTGTCATCATCGCGAGTTCGATTCTCTACGGCTTTATTTCTTACCTGATACTTCGGTTGATTGCGGCTGTTTTTCCGTAGGTACTACGAACAGCGCCAATACTTCACCCGCTGCGACGTTTTGTCCGGCGCTCACCACTACCGAAGCCACCTGCACCGGTTCTACCGCCCGTAGGCGATGTTCCATTTTCATGGATTCGATAATGGCCAAGGTCTCACCAGGCGAACAAACTTGGCCCCGCTCCATGCACACCTTCAGCACTCGACCCGGCAGAGGGGCGAGGAGTCTATGGGTCGAGTCTGTCTCTTGTTCGACGGCCGTTCGGGTAGCCGCGGTCGGGGCGACTTCAAACCAATGTCCTTCCAGAAAGAGCGTTGTAGAGAGGCCTGCGCCTGCGCCTGGAAGCCCCCGGGCGCTCTCCAGCCGGAAGGCACGGCCGTTCAGCTCTACCGCCTCGAGCTGCCGTGTTTGGGGATGGAAACGACCGACGCAGTGATACTCGCGTTCGTCAATTGCGCAGAGGGCTTCAAGTCGTTCCAAGGTCTGTGAAGGTTTTTGAAACTCGACGCTATAGTGCGATTGCTGTTCGTCGATCGAACTGCGGAGAGAAACTTTGAGGATGAAGCGGGCAGGGGAGCCGGGCTGCTCGAATCGCAGTTGCTCGAACGCGTCCAAACGGTCGACGTCTCTTTTCACGGCCAAGCATGCGTAGGCGATTAATGCGGCATCGAGGAGCGCCGGGTCGTTCGCTTGATGATACAGCGTGTCGTGTTGTTCGGTGAGAAACGAAGTGATCGGCGGCGTGCTTTTCATCGCTCGGAGCGCATGTAGCAGGTAGGCCGTGTTGGTTTTCATGCCGGAGAGGTTCAGTGTTGCGAGACTGTGAATCAGTTTCTCGCGCACTTGTTCGAAATGCGCTCCGGAAGCAATGCATTTTGCGAGCAGGGTATCGAATTCCGTAGTCACGCGGAGGCCGTCGCGAAGTGCGTGTTCGGTCCGGAGTGTCGCCGGAGGACGCCAATGGCGAATGCGACCGGCGGTGGGTAGAAACCCTTCTTCGGTCGGAGCTTCCCCGTAGATACGCACTTCAATACTATGCCCCTGGGGACGAATATCTTCTTGTCGAAGCTCAAGGGGGCGACCCTGGGCGACTGCGAGCTGTAACGCTACGAGGTCGATGCCACATACGGCCTCGGTGACCGGGTGTTCCACTTGTAGGCGGGGATTCACTTCGAGGAAATAGTATTCGCCGGTAGCGGCAGCAACCAGGAACTCCACCGTCGCCGCATTCGTCAAACCGACCTCGCGAGAGAGTCGAATAGCGTCGTTCAAAATCCTCGCTCGCAGCTCCGGTGCGAGTCCTCGTGCAGGAGCTTCCTCGATGACTTTCTGATATCGACGCTGCAGTGAACAGTCCCGCTCGAAAAAATGCAGGACGTTGCCATGGTGATCTCCGAGGACTTGCACTTCGATGTGCCGGGCATTCTCGATGACTCGTTCCAGCAAGAGGCGATCATTGCCAAAAAAGGCCTGCGCCTCATGTCGAGCACCTTCGACTGCGGTCGGAAGCTCGTCGGCGCTGCGTACCATGCGCATGCCGCGGCCGCCGCCGCCCGCGGACGCCTTGACGAGCACCGGCAGCTGCGCGTCGGTGACGTGGTCGGGGTGGAGTTCGTCGAGCACCGGCACGCCCGCAGCGGCCATCATCTTCTTGGCTTCGATCTTGCTGCCCATCGCCGCCACTGCCGCGACCGGCGGCCCGATCCAGGTGAGCCCTGCGTCCTGCACGGCTGCGGCGAATTCGGCGTTCTCCGAGAGGAATCCGTAGCCGGGATGGACCGCGCCGGCGCCCGCCGACAGGGCCGCCTCGATCACCAGATCCGCCCGGAGATACGACTGCGCTGCCGGGGCCGGGCCGAGACGCACGGCCATGTCCGCCATCTCGACGTGCGCGGCGGACGCGTCCGCATCCGAGTACACGGCGACGGTCTTCAGCCCCAGCGCATGCGCCGAACGCATGATGCGGCAAGCGATCTCGCCGCGGTTGGCGACGAGCAGGGTGTCGAAAGCGAACGTCACGACAGGCTCCTTCGGTGACGGGGAAGGGGAAGGTATGGGGCGGAACAGACCTCAGTGAGCGAACGACATCGCCGACACGGCGCGGGTCACCCGGTCGTGC
>JAGRAW010000417.1 GCA_020434415.1 Bdellovibrionales bacterium | reverse complement strand
GGAATCAAACCACTTGGCAATCGTACGAGGAGCAACATGACAGATCGCTGCAGCCTGGCCGGTAGTGAATACCGACGTTCTCCAGAAGTTGTTTCTTGAGGTGCTCATCGGATCTCCTACATAAAAAATTTGGTGGAAACAGCGGGGCCGAATACTGGCGTGGTTCAGTAGCGGCAACTTAGCCGGTGCATGCCGGTAGGTCGGACCCGATTGTTGGGGGGACTACTCGGTCCAGAAATGCAGAGAACAGACTAGCAGCTGCCGGTCAGTTGCACCGAGCAGGTGCTGAAGCACGCATGCTCGGGGGATCAAATTTCTTTAAGCGCTAGTGGGGCGCAAGAACGGTCCATGTTGTTCATCGAATTAACGAACCGACCCCTAGTATGCCAGAACGGTCCGAGATACCAAACACCGCAATAGAAGCACTTGAAATGGCTTGTATTTGAGGTCGATCGTTGATGATGAAACTCCCCTACTCCGAATGGTCGGATGGCTATGCCCGAGGGAGAACAAAGAATGCTCGAGTTCGGTGGTGTTGCTGGATTGATCACCGAACTCGAGCGTGGCAGGGTGCCGAAAAACTCTTCTCAGCAATCTGCTAGCGCGCGGTCTTAGACAAAAAGCCAGAGCTCGCGCAGGGAACAACCAAGCTGCCGGGAAGCCGCGATAGCCTGCGCGAGTGTCGGCGGGGCTGTGCCTTCCGAGGCATCGACATCAGGCGGGGAAGCACTCGGCAACAGCCGTGGCTCCTCTTCTGCCGCAGTGTTGGAGCGATCTCGCGCGGCAGCTATTCCCCTGCGGAAGTGTTCTGCACGGGCCGCAGCGAGTTCGACTTCGCTTCTGAAGCTCGCGGTGTCGGCGATCCCGTCTCGGCTCTGCAGGAGTGCCGGTGCATACCCTCTCGAGAAGACATTGCTGTAGGAACCGGTGAGCGAGTCCACCTCCACGTCAAGCGCCTGCGCAAACAGCCGACGACTTTCGTCGGTCGATAAGTATCCGGGAGAGAGCCACTGCCGAATGGTCTCAACGGTGATACTATCATTCCCGGTTATCTCCCGCATCCGTTCGGCGAGTGTCGTTTCCGAAATACGGGCGACTTTCATCGCGGCACGGACCCGATCATGAACTTCGTCGTAATACTTTTCATTCGAGGCCCGCGCTAAGCGCTGTAACTCGAGGTCGCGATTGTGCGGCAGCCGAATGAATAGCTCGAAGAGCGCTTCCCTGGCGATATTCCAAAGGTTCTCCTGGTCGAGAGGAACCTGACGAAGACCATGCGCGACGTATTCGTCGGTCTGAAGATTGTCGAGCGCTTCATTAAGAACGCGCTCCTCGTTTGGGCTTCCCCGGTCATTTGTCGTGGTGTCCAGCAGCGTCGCTGATGCGGCGTCGGCATTGAGAAGTCCGCCGAAGTTCAATCGTCCTGTGATGTTCTCCAGCCAGCGCCGTTGTATCGATGACAGTTCGGTGACGCGTCGGATGACCCATGCGAATGTATGACATTCGCAAAGGAAGCGGACGTTGAGTTCGTGACCG
Source organism: Bdellovibrionales bacterium (assembly GCA_020434415.1). Taxonomy (GTDB): domain Bacteria; phylum Bdellovibrionota_C; class UBA2361; order SZUA-149; family SZUA-149; genus JAGRAW01. Next base: position 2,157 of record JAGRAW010000417.1, on the reverse strand, counting down.
AGTTCTGCCGCTAACGTGCGGACCCACTCGCCATTGGCGCCCGGCTTGTCTGCTTCGTAATTGGCAGGCGCCAGGGCACATGTGACTTCGACGAGCTGTCGGTTCTCCGGCGGAAGCGCGAAAAATTCGCGCAACGCATAGGCCGTCGGAAGAAAAAGTGCATCAAATGCCCTCGGTAAATCAATCTGCTCATGAATCAACATGGTAAAGACCTTTCAAACCAGGGGCCGAAGCCCGAAACCTGTTCGAAACCGAACTCGAGACCCGGAAAGTGTAGCAGGATTGCTTGCCGAATCAATCTGACGAATCGGGATGTTCCTTTTTGCCAACAGAGCCTCTATACACGTTGAAGTATAGCGGCGCCCTGTGGCGCCCAGAAAAAAAGGAGGGGTGAAAATATGCAGTTTCTAGTTCTCGGGTATGACGGTAAGGACGAAGGTGCCATTGATCGCCGAATGGCCGTGCGGGAGGCGCATTTGGCATTGGGCGATACGATGCGATCTGCCGGTCAAATGCTCTATGCGGCTGCAATGCTGACCGAGGAGGGAGTAATGTGCGGCTCCATGATTGTGCTTGATGTTGCCTCACGAGCGGCTGTCGATGAATGGCTCGCAAAGGAGCCCTACGTCACCGGGAAGGTCTGGGAGCGAATAGAAGTTATGCCGTGCAAAGTGGGTCCCAGCTTTCAGCGATAGCGGGTGGAATGGGGATCCGCTTGCTCCTTCGGAAAGCTTTCTTGTTTGCAGACAAAGTCTTTCCTTCCCTGGTGCTTTAGTCCCAGGCGTGGGGTAAACTTAGCAGTTAGCCGCCACGTCCTCTATCCGGTTACAGCACAACAGGGTAACTTCGACAGGGCAACTTCAACAGGGGGACATCGTGCTTTTACACCCGAAGGTTCTGCTATGAGTGACACCCTCCTGTTCGTCTACGGTAGTTTAATCAGCTCTGAAGCCCGCACTTTGACCGGACAGGCAGGCCAGGTCTGGCCGGCTCGGGCAAATGGTTTGAAGCGTTTTTGGAACGCCTTTGCCGATCTTGGCTACGCCGTCTTGGGGTTGATTCCCGAGGTGACGGCGACTTGCAACGGCCTGTTGGTGGAGCTGTCTGAAGAGGAGCTGTCGAAGTTCGATCAGAAGGAGCATCGCTACCGCCGCTCAACATTGTCAGCCGCCAGAATTGAACACGGCGGGAGGCAGATCCGATCGTCTGAGCGGGTCTGGATTTACATGCCGCACAAGGTGATTGCTCCGACCGATGCCTATCCGATCGTGCAGTCGTATATCGACGTGGTATTGAGCGGGTGTATGGAAGTCAGCGAAGAATTCGCAGTGGAATTCATTCGAACGACAGTGGGCTGGGAACGTCCCTGGATCAACGATCGTGGTACTGAACAGTACCAACGAGCCCTGCGACAAGTTCAGTGCGGGGATCTGATAGATGAACTGCTGAAAGCGCATTGTCCTAAAGGATTGACTCACCGCTATCCCTAGAGCACTCTTCAAGAGTTCGGAGACCTTTTTGAAGTCGTCTCGCCCGATATCACGGAACAGTCAGGTCTCGAGCAACAGTAGGCAATCCCAAGTGCTTCGTATTAAGAAACAGTGATAAGAAGGGTTCCAGCCGCCCGTAACCAGGGTGTATGGACCAAAAGAGTATGACAGAGCCGTTTACTGCTTCTCCAGGCCAAGGATCTGCTAAGCCGGGCACGTTAACCGTCGAACAACTCTTCGACCAACTGCCGCCGCACTGGTCAAGGATCCTAGCGAGTTTGATGCGCCTCGTGGTGTGGGGACTGTTGTTCGCGCTGCTGTACGTTCTGCGCTCTTTCTTCCTGCTCATTTTTCTGACTTTCGTATTCGCTTATTTGCAGAGCCATGCAGAGCAGGCGCTCGCCCCATATTGGAGTAGGCGAGGCCTTCGCGTGAGCATCGTGGGGCTTGTGTTCCTCGCCATCCTGGCCGGTATCGGTTCTTTCGTCGTACCGCGAGTGATTGAGCAGGCGGCTGTAGTGGCTGATAACTATCCGAAGTATATCGCGCTCATCGATAGCGAGATTGTCGAGCTGAGCGAAGCCTACCCGGTGCTGAGGGCGGCCCTTCCCCCGGCGCCGACGCGCGGCCCTGATGAGCATCCGGAGGTGCACAACTCCCCCACGCT
>JAGRAW010000416.1 GCA_020434415.1 Bdellovibrionales bacterium | reverse complement strand
AACGCTCCGGCAGAGTACGGGATCTTTGGGAGATTGGAAGCAATCATGCTGGTCCTCTCCGGAATTGTGCTGCTTAGGGAGAAACTCTCGATAGTAAAAGCAGCGGGAGTCAGTGTCGCGTTTCTGGCGAGTATTTGCTTAATCACCACATGGGATGTGAGTCACCAAGCTTTGTTCTACGGTTCGGTGTATGTCATCGGCATGACGGTAGGCGGGGTAATAGTCAAGCAGTTGCTTGACCAGAAAGTCGCGTCACCGGTTGCGCTCTTGATGCTCAGAACTTGGACAGTCGCTGCGAGCGCTGTCGGTGTGGTACTGGTCAATGGCGCATTGTTTCACGTCGTTCGGAACGGCATTCAGTTCACTGATGTTCTGGTGGCCACTGCAACCGGCGTAACGATGCTGGTGATAATCGGCTTTCGATATCAAGCCCTGACCCGAATTCAGTTATGGGAGTTTTCAGCAATGGCTCCCGTTTCAGCGGTGGTCAGTACAATACTGTTACGGATTGGCGGTGCAGAACTGGGCGCAGGTCCGGCACTAGCGATGATTCTAATAGGTGTGGGCGAAGCGTTGGTTCATTCGAGAAGCCTTCTACGGAGCCGGGCAGAAGCAGAAGTCATGTAGCATCCCCGACGGCCGCGAGCGGGGAGAACGGTTCTTAGTTCCCCCGCCTGTCGGCAAAAACTGCAACGAAATCAACATAGTCGAGCCGATGTGTAAGTACGGCAGGAGCGTCAGCCTTGGCCCAATTGATTTTCGGAGTGGGGTACTCCATAGTCCGCTCCTCTCTCACATTCCTTTCCGGGTAGTTCGACTGGAGTCTCTTGTCCCCGCCATGCGGCGAGGACACAGAGACTCGTGCGCAAGGTAGTACAAGTTGTAACAGTCGGCAGCGGACATGGGGGATCGTCGCTCATGTCTGCTGTCGTGCTGGACTCAACGCGGTTTCATTTCGAAGTGTGTTTTCGATGACGCGTTCGGTAGCCGACCAAGGGTTAAAGCCCCCTAGGCTTTCGGAGAGCTATCATGGCTTTCAGACAAACCAGAATCCATAGCCACGGAAAAAATTCTTTTCATCCAATCGGAGCGTTTACGGGACAGCCGATCGCGTGTTTCGACCGCAGTCTGAGAGCGACGATCGAGTTCTTCGCCGACAGTGGAGCCTTCGATGGAGTGGAGATTAGCTCGTGGGACCTCTCGCTCGACCGCGCCTATAGCGACGACGGGGCGCGCAGGTACGCTCAGGAAATTTTCGAAAGCTGTCGTGACTTGAGCTTGCAGGTCTTCTCTCTTGCGGCCCATCTCCAGGGCCAGTGCCTGGGAGATAGGTGCACTGCGAGGACGATTGCTTTTCAAGGCGGCGAAGTTCAAAAGGCCTACCAGACGGCCTTGAATCAAGGCTTTCGTCCGCCAGACGACGATCCGTTCAAAGTTCCCCCTACGGTTGCCGACATGTCCAGAGAAAAGGCAGCGATGGACTTGGTTGCTGTCGGTCGACTCGCTCAATATCTAGGTGACTTCCAGGATCGTTCGGTTCCGGTGAGCGGGTTTGTCGGTTCGGCTGGAGCGTGGGATGACATCTTTCCGTTCCCCCCAATTCCAACCAAGCTCGGATCCTCTGACGATCCGAAGAACGTGGTGATAGAGATCGGAAACCGGGCGGACTATGCCCTCAATGTCATCTTCGAGCGGTTTCGGCCGGTTTGGGAAGACTATCGGAGTCGTGGTGTGCGGTTCGGTTTGGAATCTCATCCGGGCGAGATCGCCGCAGGCGATATCGTGTCGACGAAGCGTTTCCTCGACCGGGCTAAACGCGAGGGCTTCGCGGACACCGTCGGTCTCAACTTCGATGCTAGTCACCTTGTGTGGCAGCACGTTGACCCGATTACATTCATCGAGATGTTTATCGATTCAATTTGGTCCGTTCATCACAAGGGTGTTCAAGTTCGTTCGAATCGACCCGCGAACGCCGGAGTTTTGGGCGGTTGGACCGACTTCGGTGACCAGTCGCGACGATGGGATTTCGTTTACGCCGGCAGTGAGCGGGATGCGACGAAGCCGGAGGAGATCATCGCGACGTTGAATCGGCTGGGATGGGACGGAGCAATAACGATCGAAGGGGAGGATACCAACTTCGATCTTCCGGCGGCGATGGTCCAAGCTGCCAAACGGCTAGCGGAGGTGGACTTGCCGCCTGCCAAGGGACTCTTCGACGCTGCGTTTACCGCCAAGTAATCAGCAGTACGTCCGACTCACTCGACAGGCCTTTTGCTTCTTCGGTTGACGCACGAGGCCTGTTCCCTTCAGTGTAGCAGGAGTGCAGATTCTCGTAAGTGCGCAGCCTCTGTTAGGCGATTCTGCAAGGCGCTGAGAAACCGAACTCGAGAGTCTCTCAATCCCCACTTCCCGCCGCAATTGCGGCGCGGGCAGCCTGTTCATCATCTGCGACTGCCGTGACATGGCCTAGCTTGCGACCGGGATGCGGTTCCTTCGCGTAGTCATGCAGATGGAGCAATCCCGTTTGCAGAAGACCCTAAAAAACGGAGCTGATGACTGCTGATAGAGGGAAAATTACGGTGAGGAGAAGGGGGGTGCTGGAGAGGGGACAGCTACAAAGAAAAAGGCTCCGACCGATCCGTTATCACCTGCGCCCAACGAGTTTCAAGCTTTCGCTGGACCCAAGGAAAAGTAAGCCAACGACACGACTCCTGTACCATCGCCACGAGCTGCGCCGTTTGATCTACGTTGATGTGATCTAAGCCCATCGTCCGATTGGGTCTTGCGGCAGAGACTCTTGGCGCTTGTAGCACAACGCTATTTTCGTCGAGATTCAAGTATCCGCCTAAGCTCTGCAACGGTTTTTTCGGTTCCATGTTTTTCAATTATGCCAGATTTTTCTAGATCCTGAAATGAGAAGCCTTGAGCCAGAAGAATTTCGGCAACATCGTTGAGATCTTTATATGGGTCAGTTCGATCGAGCTGCTTTGCCGCATGAAGCTTCATTGCAATCAAATGCAGCGGGGCAACTATCGGAAGTCGCTCCGGTCCTCCAAAATCAGCGTCACTAGCGTCTACTTTAAGCTTTTGCCAGGTCCCGTCGTCCACCAACATAAAGTCAATACGAAACCTACCTTTTTCATCGCTGACAAAATGAGCAAAACTTTGTTTTGGGTGAAGAAAGACGAGCTTGTATCCCAGTTGTTCTGTTACCTTCTTCACCTTCTCTAAGTTCTTTCCGTCGGTGACGTAGTCGACATCGGCAGTGAAGCGTGGCGTACCCCAATAAGAGACGGCAAAACCGCCTATGAGAAAATACTCCAAACATTCCGCCACGGCGGCACGGTGAAACACATTCAAAAAATTTGCCGGAGATTCGTCCATCAAACGTATTATTCCTTAATCTTGAGTTCTAATAAAAACCGCGAGCAAAGGTGGCGTCGGGCTTCCCGGTCTTAAAAGCATTTCAAACTTTCGGCGCCTGCGGTTTGCGCGAAAAAGCGAAGATCGTTACCGTTCGGCTGAAACCAAGCGAGCTGAGCGACATGGTCCTCAGCTCGCATTCTTTATTCATCGCCTACTAAAGCCCACCGTTACCTCTGGAAGGAAAGAGCACCAGCTTCAATCCTCCGGCAGCGAGTGGTCGAAGCAGCCGAACCAGCCTCTGTTCGAGAGTCTCTCAATCCCCGCTTCCCGCCGCAATT
>JAGRAW010000415.1 GCA_020434415.1 Bdellovibrionales bacterium | reverse complement strand
CGTTCTGTTCCTGATGGGCCTGTCCCTCTCGGGATGCAGCCCGAGAGAGTCGACCCTCCCCGATGCTCCGTCAACAGCAGCGGATGCTTCACAGTCTGCGCCTGCTACGCCTCAGTTACTACGACACGTCCATCAGCTCACATTCGCTGGTGCACGCACCGGCGAGGGCTACTTCAGTGCGGATGGCACGAAGATTGTCTTTCAGAGCGAGCGCGAAGAAGGAAATCCGTTCTACCAAATTTACGTTTTTGACCGCTGCACCGGCGAAACCAAGCGTGTTTCTCCGGGACATGGCAAGACGACCTGCGCCTGGTTCCATCCTGATGGATCCAAAGTCCTTTTTGCCTCCACGCATGAGGACCCGCAGTCGCTTGCACTGCAGGCAGAAGAGATCGCGTTTCGAGCTTCCGGTCAAACTCGCCGCTATAGCTGGGATTACGACGAGCACTATGAATTGTATGCGCACGAGCTTTTTTCAGGGCATCTCACAAAGCTGACCTCCTCCCGAGGATATGACGCTGAGGGTGCCTATTCGCCTGCAGGAGATACGATCGTCTTCGCCTCGAACAGAACCGCGTACGAGGAGTCGCTTAGCCCTGAGCAAGCGGATCGCCTGGCGAAGGATCCTGCTTACTTCATGGAAATCTACCGCATGAACGCCGACGGCAGTAACGTCACTAGACTGACGAACGCGCCCGGCTACGATGGCGGTCCGTTTTTTAGCGCCGACGGCAGCAAGATCACCTGGCGACGCTTCGCACCGAACGGAGCGACCGCGGAAATCTTTGTCATGAACGCCGATGGGAGCGATCAGCGTGCCGTAACTTCGCTCGACGCAATGTCCTGGGCACCATTCTTCCATCCCAGCGGGGACTACATTGTGTTCGCCACCAATCTTCATGGCTTCGATAACTTCGAATTGTATCTCGTCCGCGCCGACGGTGGGGGCACGCCTGTTCGTGTCACCGAGAGTGCGGGCTTTGACGGTTTGCCGGTGTTCAGTCCTGACGGCGCAAGTTTGCTCTGGACGAGCAATCGAGGCTCCGCCAAGCAATCGCAGCTTTACCGTGCAGACTGGGACGATGCGGTGGCCCGCACACTCCTCGGCCTCGCGCCGCCGAAGTCACCCATCGCACCAACGGCAGAGAAGCTCTGTGGAGCACCGCCGGTAGATCTACAGCAGCTTCGAACTCGAGTCGGCGTGCTTGCCGGACCTGAAATGCAGGGGCGAAGAACCGGCACCAGCGGTGAGCTGCTTGCGGTCGAACTTGCTGCGGAAGCGCTGGCAGAACTCGGCCTGGAGCCGGCAGGCGATAACGGCACCTATTTTCAAACTTTCGAGTTCACTTCCGGAGTCTCTCTCGGCGAGGGAAATATCCTGACGCTGCGGCACAACGATGCTGACGAAAGCTTCGCGCCTGGAGAAGAATGGTTGCCTCTTTCTTTCACAGAAACCGGGACGGTTCCTGCGACGGGGGTGGCGTTCGCCGGGTACGGCATTGTTGCTCCGGAACTTGCACGCGAGAACGAGCCTTCGGTCGCAGCCTATGATGCTTACGTCCACCTCGACGTGAAGGACAAGTGGGTGGCGGTGCTCGACGGATTGCCGCTTGATGTGCCGACCGACGTGCACGCCCATTTAGCGCGCTATTCAGGTCTGCGCTACAAAGCAATGGTTGCACGCGATAAAGGCGCGCGCGGTTTGCTCTTGCTTCACGGCCCGCGTTCGCCCTCGAAACGTGAGCTCATCCCCCTCACCTTTGACACCACTCAGGCAAAGACCAGTCTCGCCGGGATTACCCTCTCTACCGCACTTGGAGAAAAACTGTTCGCTTCATCTCCCCGTTCCCTGGAGCAACTCCAGCAGGAGCTCGATACGGGGAAGCCGATGATGGGGTTCACCCTCGAGGACTTGTCGGTTGCCGCAACGCTTGACTTGCTCGAGCAACATTCGACGGGGAAGAATGTCCTAGCGCGACTTCCTGCCGAAGCTCGATATCGATATCGAGCGAACACGGTCATCGTCGGTGCCCACATCGATCATCTCGGCGTCGGTAAGCACCCGGGCTCGCTCGCTACCGCCGAGGACACGGCGCAGATCCATTTCGGCGCCGACGACAATGCCTCAGGGGTTGCCGCTGCCTTGGCGATCGCGGAACAAGTCCAACAACGAATTCGCTCCGGCCGTCTTGCTCCGACCAATGATCTTCTGATCGCCCTCTGGTCAGGCGAAGAGATAGGACTTCTCGGCTCCTCACACTACGTCAATACGCTGCCGGAATCTGAAGCCTCGCGCATCACTGCTTATTTGAACTTGGATATGGTCGGACGCCTTGAACAGTCACTGGTCCTCCAGGGCATCGGCTCCAGTCCCGACTGGCACTCCTTACTCGAGCGGGCCAATGCGCCCGTCGGGCTTTCGTTGTCACTACAGAACGAAAGCTATCTACCGACTGATGCGACATCGTTCTATCTCAAAAGAATTCCGATTCTCAGCGGCTTCACCGGAGCACATCGCGACTACCACACCCCGCGTGACACGCCGGAGAAGCTGAACTATCCGGGCCTCGCCTCGATTGCCCACCTCTTTACCAACGTAGCTGCCGGGCTACTCGAACGAGAAGACAAACTCGCGTATCGAGAAATGGAACGACCGGAGCACCTAGGGCGGCGCGCTAATCTTCGTGCTTACTTCGGTACGATACCTGACTACGTCGAGAGCGATCTCAAGGGCGTAAAGCTCGCGGGGGTCGCCCAAGGTGGGCCTGCACAACAGGCGGGCTTGCAAGCCGGAGATATCGTGCTGGGTGTCGGCGAAAAGCAGATTGAGAACATCTACGACTACACCTATGCGCTGGAGGGCCTGAAAATCGGTGAGCCGGTTTCTGTTCGCCTGAGGCGTGGAGAAGAGGTGATCACGCTCGACGTAACGCCCGGATCGAGGGATTGAGCGCTGCCCTTACGGGCGATAAGCCGCTCACCCCGCTTGACACTTGCTTAGCGAATCTCCGGCAGGCTCTCCAGCCAACTGCGGAGGGCTCGGATACCGGCAGTGCCTACTTTGTGTCCGACGTTCTCCTGATGGAAAAATACTTTCGCCCCCAATTGCTCCAAATAGTTCCGTGACTCCTCTGCTCGCTGAAACGGCACCACAGGATCGCTCGTACCGTGAGCAATGAAGTACTGAGGCAACGCTTCGGGTCTCCTAACTTGCTGTTCCATCGCCGCGCGAGGAATGAAACCCGCCAAGATTCCCACCGCCTGAAAGCGTTCCGGGTATCGCAGGCTGAGCGTGCTCAACATCGCCGCCCCCTGACTGAAGCCAAGCGCCACGACACGCTCCGGGTCAGCGCCGTATAGCTCCGCCGCGTTCTCAATGAATGAAGAAAGTCGGCGCATCGGCAGGTCCAGTTGAGCTGCCGTGGTCTGTACCACCGCCGGACTCTCCGTCTCAGGAGGATGATCCATCAGCCACCAACTGAACCCGCCAATCGGATCAGCTATGGGTGCCTGCGGAGCCACCACAATCGGCCGGAGCGTCTCCAACGCCTTCGAGAAGACCCACGGCACTCGACAGTCCCCCGCCCGTCCATGCACCAGCACTGCCAGCGGAACACGCTCCAACCCCGCTCGCTCGGGCAGGTATACCCGGTGAACCAGCCCACAACGTTGCTCCTCCTCCGCTGTCGCTTCCCGTGATTTCAGCATGCT
>JAGRAW010000414.1 GCA_020434415.1 Bdellovibrionales bacterium | reverse complement strand
GATCGATGCTGCCCTTGGAGGCGCCTCGGTGTTGCTCGGGACGTTGCTCGGTAGCGGAGCCGGAGGCATTGCTGCTCTTCGTTCGGCGAAAGCGGTAGCGAGTATTCGTTTCTTCAACACCCCGCTCGGTAGCACCAAGGCAGTGCTCGGGCCAAGTCGTAGTGTCGAGTTACCCCACGTACTGTACAACCGTGCTCGTCTTCATCATTTTCTCGTCGCCGGGCGCACGCATGCGGAGCGGAGCGAGCTACGACTTGATGTCGATCCCGCAAGTATCTTGTCACCACTCACGGACTCGGACAGAAGAAAGCTAGAGAGAATTTTTCGCTCCCTTCGCAGCGATGCCGCCGAAGGAAGAAACGAACTCGCCCAGTTGACGCTTGAGCTTTTCCGCCGCGATACCCTGAATGACTCACACGGCTTTAGCCGTCCTTCGTCATGGATTGGCTATACGTTCGACAGCACAGCGTAGTTGTCTGGTCTGTGTCCGTCGAGTTCCCTAGATCGGCGCCGCCTGCCCCTCACCGCCCATCGGCCGTAGCACATCAGCATCGGCAGATCCGAACACTGCATCGATGTCCAAGAGAATGGTAACACGACCATCAGCCTCTTTGCCCATCGCAAGGATGAGATCGCCCTCGAACGCTGCCCCGTAGTCAGGCGCCGGTTCGAGTGACGCATCCGTGAAGTCTCGGACTTCCAGCACTGTATCCACAATCATTCCGATGACAAGGGAGTCCCCGCCGAGAGAAACGTTGGTGACAATGATACAGGTCTTCTCGTCGTGCGCTCGCTCTTCCATGGAGAGCTTCAGTCGGAGATCAATCACCGGAATCACTCGTCCTCGAAGATTGATCACGCCTTTGACGAAGCTGGGGCATCGCGGCACCCGAGTAATCTTCATGATGCCGAAGATCTCGACCACCTTCAAAATGTCCAAGCCGTATTTCTCCTCCCCGAGGGCGAAAGTCAGGTATTTTCCGGCGAGGCCGGGCATGCCCGTTACTTGCTCTTTGTCAGCCATGCTACCTCCTAGAAGCCTTGGAAATCGTTGTCGTCGAGTGGAATAATCTGACTTGGTGCAAGCTCCTCGAACTCGTCCTTCGAGGGGTGCACTCCGTTCATACCGTTCATGCCCTTCTTAGCCGGTGGAGGCGTTACTTTCCGTTCAGCGCTTACGTGCGGAAAACTGCTCCCCCTTCCGTCGACGCCTTTCGGTAAGGCTGAAAGTTGCCCGGGTGCTTCTCGGCCCTTTGTCCCGTAGGTCATCGCACGAAGTCCGTCGACGAGCGTTGTCATCACTCGCGACTGCGCCATAAGCTCTTCACCGGCAGCGGCTGATTCTTCTGCCGAGGCGGCATTGGCCTGTGTCACCTTGTCGAGCTCGGTCACCGCACGGTTGACTTGTTCAACACCCGTAGCTTGCTCTCTACTGGCGGCAGCAATTTCCTTCACCAGATCAGCGGCCTTGACCGAATTTGTCTGAATCTCGGACAAGGAAGTCGCGACCTGCCGACAAATTGTCACGCCGTTTTCTGCCAGGTCCTTCGACTGTTTGATTTTGTCAGCCGTATTTCGAGCGGCATCTGCGCTTCGTTGTGCAAGCTTTCGAACCTCATCCGCAACAACGGCAAAGCCCTTACCTGCATCGCCGGCACGCGCAGCCTCGACTGCCGCGTTCAGCGCCAAGAGATTGGTCTGAAATGCGATGTCATCAATAATTTTGATGATGACCGAGGTTTCGTCAGCAGCGGACTTGATTGCATCAATCGCGGTTGACATCGACGTCATCGAGGAAACCCCTTCCTGCGATAGGCTCCGGACGGAAGCGGTTAAACCGTCGGCTTGCTGAGCGTTGTCCGCATTCAGCTTGGCCATCGAGGCCACTTCCTCGAGGGCGGCAGCAGTTTCTTCCAGTGACGACGCCTGTTCCGTCGCCCCCTGCGCGAGAGACTGGCTAGTCGCCGAGACCTGTTGAGAGGATTTCGCGACCTGCGTTGAACTGCCGTCCAGCTCCCCGATTGCGAGACCGATGGGCTTGGCGATTGAACGGCCGATCAACCATGCGAGCACTCCGATCACAGCGGCTCCAACGGCCAGCCAAAGCATAATTGCTCGCTTCAAGTCGTACAGGCTAGCGAATGCCTCTGCATCATCTATCTCGGCGACTATCGCCCACTGTACATCGCCGAGATCAATCGGTGCATACGCGGTCAATACCTCGTGGCCAACGACGTTCACCAGATGGGCATCACCCGTTTCACCCTGCATGCCCTTCTGGGCTTGAACAGACTCGACCATCTGCTGCAAAATGGTCGTACCCTTTTGCTGTATTGCATCTACCTGTGACGCCTCGTACCCACTTTCCCGGAGTTCTTTCACGTAGGCCGCTGCATCCGCGGTGAAGAATCGCGGATTGCTTCGCAGCAACTTGTCCTGACCGACCAGAAAGAGATCACCGGTCTTGCCCAGGCCGACTTCTTCCCAATGTCCGTGGCTGGAGACCAGCTCATTAATCTTGTCAATCGGCATCTGAAAGATTAGCACACCGACCTTCTCGCCATCGCGAAAGATTGGCGAGGCGATAAAGCTTGCGGGACCGTCGTAGGAAGGAAAATAGCTCTCGAAATCGACCAGCTTGGAGAAATGTGGGTCTGTCGCGCCATTCACTTCACGAAACACCTTCCCAAGGTTGCTGTTCGCATACGGCCCGCTTTCAAGCGATGTGCCGAAGTCCAGCTCCTTGAAGACGCTGTAGACGATCGTCCCCGTCTTGCTATCGACCAGGAAGATATCGTAGTAGCCGAACTCCTCTAGGAAAGAACGGATAGCGGGATGAAATTTTCCGTGGAGTCGCGAGTAGGTTGAACCATCTGTTGCACGGTCGAGTTGATGCTTCGAACCAAGCGGGCTGGGGTTTGCGCTGATGTAGGCATGTTGAAGCGCTACAGTGTCCGCAGGAAGGCTCCCGAGAATCTGCTGAGCTTTGGCGGTGACACTACTGCCGCCATTCTTTTTGGCGAACTCACCACCGAACTGCTCGGTGTAGTACTCGAGGAGAGAGCCTTTGGCGGTGCTCAGTTCCTCGATGCCATTCTCAAGCCGAAACGTTTTGAACGCATCGCTCAATTCCACCATTGCGTCCTGGATCATCGTGTCATCAGAAAGCACCACAACTTGCTTTCGAATGAATTCGAAATAATCTTGGATCTGGTCCGACTTGATTTGGCGAACGGCAGTTAGTTGTTCAGAGTTTTCCTTGTCGAGGGACTCCTCGCTCATCCCTAGTGCAATCCAGGCTATAGCAGCAAAAGGTGCCAGGCCCAGCACGAGAAAAAAGATGACCAAGCGGACGCTTAGTGAAAACCGACGTAACATTGCTCTATCCTCTTCCTTTCGCCCGCTCCAAAGGGCTTGATGTAAGTTCAGTCGACCACCTGCCGCTGGTCCTTAAGTGGAATTTCTTGATCTCACGCAAGCTTCACATCGGGACCGAGTGACGTGCCCCATGTGTTAAGGTGCTTCAGCTCGTCTCATTATTTCTGCAGCAATTTCGCGGAGATCGTAGAGCCGCTCGACCGCGCCGGCCTCGTGTGCCGCCTTGGGCATTCCGTAGACCACACAGCTAGTTTCGTTTTGACCCAGGGTTTCGGCTCCGGCTTCCTTCATACTCAGCATGCCCTTTGCACCGTCTTTCCCCATGCCGGTAAGAATCAC
>JAGRAW010000413.1 GCA_020434415.1 Bdellovibrionales bacterium | reverse complement strand
GGGTGATTCGGCTTTCCTCGTTCGATCGCTTCAAAAACTTGGACGCAATCATCGGCGAAAGGCTGAGCGCCACGAGGCTTGAAAAGCTTACGGCCGCAGCCATGGTCAGCGCGAACTCGGAGAAGAGGCGGCCGATATCACCTTCGAGAAACGACAAGGGGACGAACACCGCGACCAATACAAGTGTCGTGGCGATGACGGCAAAGCCAACTTCGCGCGCACCACGATACGCCGCGACCAGCGGTGTCTCGTTCTCTTCGTCAATTCGCCGGTGAATGTTCTCGAGCACCACGATCGCATCGTCGACCACCATCCCGATTGCCAGCACCAATCCGAGCAGTGTCAGAAGGTTTACCGAGTAATCCAGCACGTAGAGCACAATAAATGACGCGATGATCGACACCGGAACGGTGACAGCCGGCACCACCGTGGCTCGAAGGCTCCCTAGAAAGAGGTAGATAACCGCGATGACCAACACGATAGCGATAACGAGCGTGCTGTACACTTCGTCGATGGCGCCTTCGACAAACACGGAACTGTCGTAGCTTTGTCGAATCACCAGCCCCTCGGGGAGTGTGGGATTCAGTCGTTCCATCTCCGCCTTGGCGGCGCGGGCAACCTCGATAGTGTTGGCAGTCGATTGTTTGATGATCCCGATGCCGACCATGGCGACGCCGTTCCCTCGGAACAGCGTCCGATCTTCTTCAGTGCCGCGCTCGACACGCGCGACATCTCCTAGGCGGACAAGATACCCGTCGCTGCTCCGACCGAGGACCAGGCGACTGAAGTCCTCAGCGGCACGGAAGGCCCGCTCGACTCGAACGGTGAATTGACGAGTCACCGACTCGATGCTGCCGGCGGGCAGCTCGACGTTTTCCGCGCGAAGCCGACTTTCGACGTCAGCGACAGTCAGGCCCCGCGCCGCGAGCGCCACGCGGTCGATCCAGACTCGCATCGCATAGCGTTGACCGCCGCCGACGCGAACGCGAGCAACCCCGTCCAGCACCGAGAAGCGATCGACCAGGTACCGATCAGCATAATCCGTCAGTTCGGGAACCGTTAGACGGTCGCTAGTCAGGTTCAGCCACATGATCACGTCGTCGCTCGCATCGACCTTCTGAATCTCAGGAGGATCAGCTTCGAGCGGGAGGTCATCGAGGACGCCGAACACTCGATCCCGGATATCATTCGCCGCATCATCGACATCTCGATCGATGCCGAACTCGATCGTGACGGTCGATTCTCCGTCCTCGCTCTTCGATTCGATGAAACGGATGCCTTCGACGCCGGCGACACGTTCTTCGATGATCTCGGTGATGCGAGACTCGACCACGTTGGCCGCGGCACCGGGATATTGGGTCTCGACGGAAACGACAGGCGGGTCGATATCGGGATATTCACGAAGGGGCAAGCGCTCGAAGGAGACGACACCGAACGCGATGAGCAGCAGCGCCAATACCGACGCGAAGACAGGTCGCTTTACCGAAACATCAGAGAGGAACACTACGGCTGCTCCTTATCCTGTGTAGCGAGAAGTTCGTTTAGCGTCTCTCCGCCCTGCTGTACGGCAGTCACGACTACCGCCTGCCCTGGTCGTACGTTGAGCGTGCCGTGAGTCACTACCCGCTCACCGGGTCGCAGCCCGTCGAGGATCTCCACGGCTCCGGGTCGTCGTGCGCCGACGCGCACCTCACGCTCGACGATAACCGCTCCGCTCTCTTGATCCTCCACGAGATACACGGAGCTCTTACTTCCCTCAGGAATCAATGCCGACTCCGGTATGACCAGAGCTTGTCGCTCGTTCTTGAGTAGCTCGACACTCATCAGCAGACCGGGCTTCAGCGCCCGATCCGGGTTAGGAATGAGAGCACGTACGGCAATGGAACGCGTCGTCGGATCGATGCGGCTGTCAATCGTGCTCACGCTTCCCTCGAATCGCCGATCGTCAAACGCTGGAGCGGTCGCCAGAATCGGCAAGCCGGGACGGAGCTGAGCGACATACGTCGTCGGAACGGAGAAATCGAGCTTCATGACGCTGTCATCGTCGATAGTGGTAATCCGATCGCCAGGTTCGACCAACGCACCCACGCTGACGTTGCGAATACCCAGCACTCCGGAAAAAGGAGCGACAACGAGGCGGTCCTTCAACCGAGACTGCATTGCTTCGAGCTGCGCCTTCGCCGTTTCGTATTCCCGACGCCGCTGATCGACCAGAGAAACCGGCGCAGAGCCGCCTTCCGCTAGCGGCTTGATTCGTTCGTATTGACGCCTTGCTTCCTCAAGTCGTGCGCGGGCTTCTTCCAATTGGGCGTTTTCCTCAGCGCTAGTCATCTGGACCAGCACCGTCCCTTGCTCAACGCGCTCACCATCCTCAAAATTGATATCCGTCACGGTCTCGGTTACCGATGGGGTGAGCACGACTCCCTCGTTCGCTTTGAGCGTCCCCAGTGCTTCGACACGGTCGTAGAAGGTCTCTTGAGTCGCCTCCGCAACGATGACCGGCGCCGGAGGAGTTGCTTTTTGCTCACCGTTCCCCTGCCCCGTGCAGGCACTGGACAGCACGATTGCCCCTAGTGCCAGCAGGACCACAAGTCGGTTCATATTCAACGTTGTTTGCGCGTGCACCATAGGCCTACCTCGCCACCCTAGTTTCGGCTTTCTCGCCCTGTTCAGAATCCCCCGCTGGCGGCGCCGAGGCCGTTTCGTCACCGAAGGATGCCGCTAGTGCAGGCTGTGCATACTGCGGCAATGCTCCTCCACCCAACGCCACTTGAAAGCGGACCAAGAACAGGACCTGCTCTCGTGTCTGTCGTAGCACTTCTCGTTCGACGAACTGCAATTGCTGCTGGGCATCAAGTACCGGAAGGTAATCGGTGAGCCCGGCCGTATAGCGACGTTTCGCCTCTTCGACTGTTTCACTCAGCACCGAAACCCGCCGCTTGAGAAGCTCGACAAGCGCTTCTTGCGTCCGTAGCTGATACAGTGCGTTATCGACCTCGCTCAGAGCGTTGAGATACGCCTCGCTGTAGGCAAGCAATACCTCGACCTTCCGTGCTTGCGCCCGATCGACCTCCGCCTCCCGTAATCCCCAATCGATAAGCGGCTGGAGCGCGCCGAGCACTATGCTTGCAGGGAAGCCGGAAGATCCGCTGCCTCCGCTAAATCCGAAGGTGCTATCAAGCGTCACGACTGGAAGCCGCTCAGCCACTGCTTGCGCAAATTGGGCGTCTGCCGAAACCAGCTCGGCACGTAGCGCACGCAAATCCGGTCGTGACAGCAAGAGATCGGAGGAGACGCCTTGCCCAACACTCCCTGCCACGGCGGGAAGATTCTCTGACTCCTGTACTCTGGGAAGGCCGTCCGGGACCGCCCCCAACAGCACATCAAGGCGGTTTTCAAGCAGGTGCAGCGTCGCCTCGACGGAAGGAACCAGGCTTTCAGTGGCCAGGAGTTGTCCCTGCTGTTGTAGCACGTCGACCCGCGAAACGATGCCGGCCTGGAAACGCTGTTCCGTGAGCTACAACAGCTCGCGAGCGTTTTCGATTTGTTGGCTCAGAAGCTGTAATTGGCGCCGCTGCTCCACGGCGGAAAAAAATGTCTCTGCCACTGCCCCCGAGAGAGCCAGCCTAGCCTCCTCCCGCCGTTCCTCGGCAGCCGCCGCGGAGTAAATTCGGGCAAGACGCCTCGCTTCCAGACGCCCGAACACGTCTAGCTCCCAGAC
>JAGRAW010000412.1 GCA_020434415.1 Bdellovibrionales bacterium | reverse complement strand
TCCATGCTTGCCGTCTCGAGGATATCAAGTGCCTCCTGGCCGTTGGAGGCCGTCGTGACTTGGTGACCGAGTCGTTCCAGAAAATTGAGCAGGATCCTTCGACTCACCAGGTGATCGTCAACCACCAGCAACCGAAGCCGCGCTTGTGCGGGCCGCCGTGAATCGACTGGTTCCCTCGCGGGCGTTTCGGCCACACCGCCGAGATACTGCATCATGCCGGCTTCAAGCACGACCGCATCGATGGTGAAGTGAAAGGAAGTGCCGCTGCCGACCTCCGACTCCAGCCAAATGCGTCCACCCATCAGCTCCACAAGCTGCGCTGAAATCGCTAGTCCCAAGCCCGTTCCGCCATAGATGCGCGACATTGAAGGATCAAGCTGAGTGAATGCCTTGAATATCTCCTGTTGTTTTTCAACAGGGATCCCGATGCCGGTGTCACTTACGGTACACTGCAAGGTAGCTTCATCACCCGTTCGCTCCGCTACGCCGATTCGAACGGAGACACTGCCCTCCGGGTCGGTGAACTTGATGGCGTTGCCCGCGATGTTGATAAGGACTTGGCCGAGACGAAGCGGATCCGCCACCAGAGAGTCAGGCACGGAGTCATCGACTCGACAGGAGAAGCGAATGCCTTTCTGTTTGGCGCTAATCTCCAGCATCGCATAGATTTTCGCGATGTGTTGACGGAGCGCAAACGGAACAGGATCAAGATCGAGCTTGCCGGCTTCGATTTTTGCGAAGTCGAGCACGTCGTTGATCACTGCGACCAGCGAGTCCGCAGAAACTTTCGCAAGCTCGAGGAGCTCTCGCTGCTCATCTGAGAGATCCGAATCAAGGACTAAATCGGTCATGCCAATGATGCCGTTCAGGGGAGTGCGCATTTCGTGGCTCATATTCGCGAGAAACTGGGATTTAGCTTCATCTGCCGCCTCAGCCTGCTCTTTTGCAGTGCTCAACTGAAAGTCACGTTCTTGGATCTGCTGGAGCATATGGTTGAAGCGACCCACAAGATACCCCAGCTCATCGTCGGCCTCTTGCGGCACGCGCAGCGAGTAATCAGCATGCGTACTGACTGCACGCATCGCTTCGGTAAGAGAGAGAATGGGTTTAGCGATATAGTTCTGCAGGCGCATTACGAGCAAAGCGGCAAGCAGAGAGGCGATGAGCAGAATAGCGAACACGGTTGCTACGAACAGTAGCATTTCAGAATAGAACTCGGTGAGGTCGGTCAGCAAATAGAGCGCACCCAAGGGCTCATCCTCGAGGTAGATGGGATGGAGGAGAGCGAGCGTGTCCGACGTCCATTCAAACTGCGCCCCGGTCGCGCTTCCGCGCAGCGTGGTGAGGTGTTGGGCATCAGCTACCTTCCCGAATGAGGCGAGCACCCGTCCATCATTTTGAAAAAGGGCAGCGCCGATAATGCGTCGATCGCCTCGGGCCGACTGCAAAAGTCGGTTCGCAGCGTCGGCATCATCGAATGCGAGAGTCCCTCTGACGGTAAGTCCCAAGGTCTCGGCCAAGACCCCCATCTCATTCCGCAGCGAACGCTTAGCCGAGAAATATTGTACGGGTACGAACGCAAGAAACGCCAACACCAGGGAGCAGAGAAGCGAGACGCAGTAGATCGAAAGCAGCTTTCGCCGAATTGATAGGCTTTTGAACCGTCGAATAAGCATCGATAGTGCTATTACAACCTCTTGCTTTCGCCGATTTCAGGCTGTTTCGGCTCTTCCAATGTGCGACAACCCCAGTAGATTATCGGGATAACTGCCAGCGTACTGTAGAGAAAGTTTAGCGAATTGCGTCGGGGAGCACCACCCTACGCTCGTGAGCCGGTGCCGGATCCTAACGAACCATCAACCGATCCCTCACAAAATTGGCCGGCTCGATCGGAGCCGACAATTAACACTTTCCAAGACCCGGACCACTCGCTGAGTGTCCTGTTGTCGGGTCATGCATCGGACGTGACAATGGGTCGAATCTTTCAGATTGCTGAAAAATTCTTTTCGGCAATCTGCTAGTAGACGGAACGGCTAAAGCCGCAATGTCCGTCGTTCGGGGGGTACAAGACCGACCCACGGGGCGCTTTGGGAGGGGCCAACCGGGGGGTCTGGTGCCCTGGCCGCTTTGTCGTTCCCAGTGCTAACAGCCCTCGAAGGAATCGCCGAAACTCCTCAAGGCAGATCGGACGGTAAAAGAGTCGATCATACCAGGGAGGCATCTCGTTCGGGGGGCATGGGGTCGACGTAATGCCGATTATTCGTCCCTGATATGAGGAGGTCCTCAGGGCCTCATCGAAACGCCCCTCGTTATGAAGCCCGATACCGACCCCCCGGGTCGCGATCAGAAGCAATGCAAAGTGCTCCTGCCCGAGCAGTCGAACTGCGGCTGCGTTATCTCCGACAATCTCCGTGGTTACCCTTAGAGACCGAAGGAGTTGCGAAAACAGAACAGATTCGACCGGATCAGAGACGATCACCAGTGCTCGCTTCTCCAGTAGTGAAATTGCGGGTCGAGGCGGTCGCCGTACAGGGCCGGGGCGTGCCATTGGCCTTGCCTCGATTGGTATAGCGGGAAGGCTCAGAAAAAAGGTTTCAGACTCTCTGCTGGAGGGGCCCGGCTGAGCAGTTCCGCCCAGCAGCTCGACAAGGCGGAGACGTTGCGAGTCCCGTTCGGAGGACGGGTAGCCTGCTGTCGGTTCCGGAACAGTGCTGGCAAAGTCAGCGAGTGAGCGTTCCGCTGCCAGCGCCACTTGTCGAAGGTCGTGCTCTTGCCGCTGGTACTGAACGGCAACCCTAATCCGCAGCGCTTCGCCAAGAGGCGACATTGCCTGCCGAATCCTCGATAACTGCACTTCCACCTGCTTAGCGCCGGTTTGTGGAGCGTTCGTGATGAAGTCGCGGAGAAAACGGAACAGGAAGCTTGCGAGCCGAACCGGATCTCCTACTACCTCGGTTGCAGCTTCTTGCGAGCTCGAAGAAAGCCTGACATCTAGCGCAGCAGCCGCAGGCGCGAGAACTGCAAGCACGTTTGCTACTACTGCCGCGACAGACGTGGGTTGTAGTGACAGCCAGCGAAACAACCGTGTTCCTGGCTCTTCCACGAGGCTAATTCGATCGAGGGCATATGCGAGCTCAGGGAACTGTCGCTCGAGCAGCTTCCGGTGTTTTCCGTCAAGTGCAAGCTGATGGTTGCTGAGCAGCAGCAACATCGCATCAACACTGTTCAAGCGGTACGCTTGCGGTGCGTAGGAAAACCCCGGAGGAGGTTTGGGGACCCGTGACTTTTCCTCCGGAGCTGCAGGCAAGGGGAATGAGCGCTTCAACAAGACGCCGGGACTGCCGCCAACCCGCTGACAAGGCTTGACGGCACTTGCCGTTTCGAAAGCAGCAAAGCGTTTCCAAAATCCGGTATGGTGTGGGTGGACGACAACGAATACTTCGTCGATGCCGGCACTCTCCCACCAATAAAACTGCTGCCGGACCAACTCGCGAGGCACTGAGCTTGGCGCATCCGGCGTCGATGCAACGCAGGCAAACTTCACTCCCTCCGCCACGGTGGTGGCTGTGCGAGCCGCCGCCGTGATTTCCTCGGCATACTGTGAAAACGAGGGAAGGTCTGTTGTGCGGGTCGCGACCGTCGTTAAAGAAGCAACAACATTCTCATCGACAATGCCGACGAACGTGGTTGTCGTCGGCAAGAAGTCCCAAATCGTGAGATGCAGCCGG